>JBHOQZ010000767.1:0-3424 GCA_042408635.1 Chloroflexota bacterium | reverse complement strand
AGCTTCGCCTCGAGCAGCAGCGCCTCCAGCTCCGAGCCGGTGGGATAGACCTGGACCTCGCCGATGCGCTTGACCAGCTTGCGCAGCCGCGTCTGGCCCTCGTACTTGCCGGCCAGGTGCTCGCGCACGCGCCGGCGCACATTGGTGGACTTGCCGATGTAGAAGATGTGGCCGTCGGCGTCCTTCAGGAGATAGACGCCGGGGCCCGAGGGCAGGCCGGAGAGCAGCTCGCGGTCGAACTGGGGGGCCGGCGCACGGCGCTTCACCTCGCCCCGCTGGAGCGTCAGCAGCTCCTCGAGCGTCTCGATTCCCTGCGCCTCGGCGCGCTCGATCAGGTGGAGCAGCACGCGCGCGGTGTTGAGGGCGTCGGGCATCGCCCGGTGCTGGCGGCCGGCGAGGCCGAGGTGGTGGATGAGGCTGTCGAGGCTGTGGGAGTGGAGCGTGGGCAGCAGCCGCCGCGCCAGCCGCATGGTGCAGACGCGCTCCGGCGCGAAGTCGCGGCCGAGGCGCGTGTACTCTTGGCGCAGGAAGTTGGCGTCGAAGGCGACGTTGTGGGCCACGAACGGCCCGTCCCCGATGAAGGTGGCGAGCCGGTCCGCGATCGCGGCGAACGCCGGCGAGTCCTGCACCGTCCAGGTGGCAATGCCGGTGAGGCCCGTGATGAAGGGGGGCACCGGGATGCCGGGGTTGACCAAGCTCTCGAAGCGCTCGGCGATCTCCCCGCCGCGCACCCGCACCGCCGCCACCTCGATCACCCGGTCGTAGACGGCGCTCCCCCCGGTCGTCTCGACGTCGACGACGACGAATTCGCAGTCCCGCAGGCGGAGCGCGGTGTGCTGGAGTGCCTCTGAACCGGTCATCATCGGTTCGCCTCGCTGGGCCGTTTCGTGGGCACCATCGTACCACCGGCTTATGTTGATTCCCGTCAAAGCGGCGTAGGAGTATCCGAACAGGTGATCGGATTGCCCACCGTGAACCGAGGCACGGCCAGCGTGGTAGAGTGGACCCGAGGCCGGCGCCCGGCGCGCACCACCGCGACGGGCAGGTGGTGTTGACGGCCGAGCGCAGGAGATGGCGGGGCCGCGACGCGGATCGTCGGCCGGGAAGGAGTGGGCAGCCATGAGCGATACGCATCGGCCAGCCGTGCGGGGTGGGCGCTGGGCGGTTTCGTCGACGCACTACCTGGCGACCACGGCGGGCGCGCGCACGTTCGAACTGGGGGGCAACGCGGTCGATGCAGGCGTGGCCACCGGCCTCTGCATCAACGTGCTCGAGCCCCAGCTCGCCAACTTCGGCGGCGTCGCCCCGATCATCATCTGGCTGGCGCGCGAGCGGCGGCCGGTCGTCATCAGCGGCCTGGGCCGTTGGCCGCGCCGCGCCAGCCTCCAGTACTTCCACGAGCACTACGGCGGCGACATGCCCGAGGGAATCTTGCGCTCGGTCACCCCGGCGGCGCCCGACGCCTGGCTCACCGCGCTCGGCCGCTACGGCCGGCTGACCCTGGCCGAGGTGCTGGCGCCTGCGATCGAGCTGGCCGACCGGGGCTTCCCGATGTACCAGGGGCTGCACGACGCGATTGCCGGCCACCGGCCGCAGTTCGAGCGCTGGCCCTCGACCGCCGCTGTCTTCCTGCCGGGTGGCGAGGTGCCGCCCGTTGGGTCGACGTTCCGGCAGACCGACCTCGCCCGGACGCTGGCGCGCCTGGTCGAGGTCGAGGCGGCGAACCGGCGCCGGGGACGGGAGGCGGCGATTCGCGCGGCGCGCGACGAGGTCTACCGCGGCGCGATCGCCCAGCGCATGGCCGAGTTCTGCCAGGATCAGGGCGGCTGGCTGGACGCCGAGGACCTCGCCGGCTTCAACGTCGGGATCGAGCCGGCCGTGGGCACGACCTACCGCGGCATCGAGGTCTACGCCTGTGGACCCTGGTGCCAGGGGATGCTGGTGCCGCAGACGCTCAACCTGCTGGAGGGCTACGACCTGAGGGCGATGGGGCACAACTCGGTCGAGTACCTCCACACCGTCGTCGAGGCGCTCAAACTGGCGTTCGCGGACCGCGAGCTCTACTACGCCGACCCGGACTTCGTGCGGGTGCCGGTGCACGGGCTCCTCGCCAAGCCCTACGCGGCGGAGCGCCGGCAGGCGATCCGGCCGGAGCGCGCCTCTCCCGAGATGCCCCCGCCGGGCGACCCCTGGCGCTACGAGCCCGAGCGCCCGCGTGAGTTGGTGGGAGCCGCCGCCCCCGCGCCGCTGCCGCTCGAGCCCCAGTTCGATACGAGCTACTGCTGCGCGGTGGACGAGGAGGGCAACGGCTTCTCGGCGACGCCGAGCGACGCCGCCGTCTGGAGCCCGCTCGTGCCGGGGCTGGGCTTCATGATCTCGGCGCGCGGCACCCAGAGCTGGCTCGACCCGGCCCACCCCTCCCGCCTGGAGCCGGGGAAGCGGCCGCGGCTCACGCCCAACCCGGCGCTGGCGGCCCGCGGCGGCCGGCTTCTGCTCACGTTCGGCTGTCCGGGCGGCGATGGGCAGTCGCAGGCGATGGTGCAGACGTTCCTCAACATCGTCGAGTTCGGCATGGACCCGCAGGCCGCGATCGAGGCGCCACGCGCGCTCAGCCACAGCTTCCCCAACTCGTTCTGGCCCCACGCCTACCATCCGGGCCTGCTCAACGTGGAGGCGCGGGTGCCCGAGGCGGTGCGGTCGCGCCTGGCCGAACTGGGCCACCGCCTCGAGGATTGGCCGGAGTGGTCGCGCGCGGCGTGCTCGGTTTGCGCGATCCAGGTCGACCCCGAGCACGGCACCCTGGTGGCGGGCGCGGACGTGCGACGCGGCGCCGGGTACGCCCTGGCCTGGTGAATGCGCGCGCCCGGCGCGCTTTGACAGCGCGCCGGGCGCGCGGTAGGATTCGGGGTGCCCGCTCGAGCCGGCCGCGAGGTCGGCGGCCGGGTCACGGCGCACCCGGACCGGCAGCGCCCGAGCCGGCCTGCCTTGACATATCGTGCGAGGAGTTGTATGATACTCCTTGCGCCCGGCAACGGGGGCAGAGCCGTTGGCTAGCGCAGCGGCGCGCGAAGCGCGCGGCGGAGCCTTGACAGCGGTGCCGGGGAGTGATATATTACTCCTTGCGCCCCGGAAAAGGGCGGCCGAACCTTACCAACTGGATAGTGGTCAGCAGCGAAAACGACCCGTCAAATCCGCTCGAGCTGGTCGAGTGGAAGGGATCAAGCGGACCAAGGACCAACACGACAAGACAGGATCACCCCTCGGGGTGGTTCTTGCGGGGTCTTTGCTGGAGAGTTTGATCCTGGCTCAGGACAAACGCTGGCGGCGTGCATAAAACATGCAAGTCGAACGGCCCTCGATGGGGGGCAGTGGCAGACGGCTGAGGAACGCGTGGGCAACCGATCCCTGGGTGGGGAATAGCAGG
>JBHOQZ010000765.1:0-6315 GCA_042408635.1 Chloroflexota bacterium | reverse complement strand
GTCGAGCCGCGCCGGCCGCGCCAGCTCGAGCGAGACGCACTCGGTGTGGCCGTCGCGCACGGCCACGCGGTTGCAGTGGGCGCTCACGCGGATCGCCGCCGGCTCGATCGCCTCGCCGCGCAGCTCGCCCATGATCTTGAGCGGCTCGGAGGCCATCTTCTCCTCCTCCCCGCCGATGTAGGGGACGACGTTGTCGAGCGCGTCGAGCGAGGCGACGCCGGGGTAGCCCGCGCCGGACAGCGACTGGAGCGTCGCCACCAGCACGCGCCGCAGCCCGAAGGCGCGCTGCAGCGGCGCCAGCGCGAGCGTCAGGTGGATCGTCGAGCAGTTCGGGTTGGTGACGATGAAGCCGGTCCAGCCCCGGCGGCGCCGCTGCACCTCGACCAGCGCCGCGTGGTCCGGGTTGACCTCGGCGATCAGCAGCGGCACGTCCTCGACCATGCGCATGTCGCGCGTGTTGCTGAAGACGAAGTGGCCGCGCGCGGCGTAAGCCGGCTCGATCTCGGCCGCCACCCCGCCCGGCAGCGCCGAGAAGACGATCGGCGAGTGCAACGGGCTCCCCGTCTCCTGCACCACCAGGTCGCGCGCGGCCACCGGCACGTCGCCTGGCAGCCGCCAGGCGCACGCCTCCGCGTAGCGCTTCCCGGTCGAGCGGTCGGAGGCCGTCACCTCCGCCAGCTCGAACCAGGGGTGCCCATCGAGCAGTTGCACGAAGCGCTGGCCGACCGCGCCCGTCGCCGCCAGCACCGCCACCGGGATCCGCCCTTGCGCCGCCATCGTCATCGCTCCTTTCTCCACTTGCTCCAGCCTACCCGAAACCAGGGAAAAGTGGAGGGGCAGGCGCGTGGCCTGCCCCTCCTACCCCCTCCGCCTGATGCCGGAGGGGGTCAGCCGGTGATAGTCAGCCCCGACTGGGCGCGCGTGACCACGAACTCGTCGTGGATCGCGCGCACCGCGCCCGCCTCGTCCTCCGCGCTCAGCACGCACGAGATGTTGAGCTCGGACGAGCCCTGCGCGATCGCCATGATGTTGATGCCCTGGCGGGCGACCGCGCCGAAGACGCGCGCCGCCACCCCGGGCGTGCCGCGCATACCCGCGCCCACGGCCGCTACGATCACCGCCGCACCGTCGACGCGCACCTCCGCGATGTCGTGGCGCGCGATCTCGGCGGTGAACTCGCGCTCGAGCTCGCGCTCGACCGCCGGCACCGCCTCGCTCGGAATCGCGAAGCAGATGTTGTTCTCCGACGACGCCTGCGAGATCATCATCACGCTGGCGCCGCAGCGCGCCACCGCGCCGAAGACACGCGCCGCCACCCCCGGCACGCCCAGCATCCCGGCGCCCTGCACCGTCATCAGGCTCAGTCCCCGGATCGAGGTCACCGCCTTAACCGTCTCGGTCGAGGGCTGGCTCAGCTCGTGGATGAGCGTGCCGGGGAAGGCGGGGTTGAACGTGTTCTTGATCCGCACCGGGATGCGCTTCTCGAGCGCCGGGATCACCGTGCGCGGGTGGATCACCTTCGCCCCGAAGTACGACAGCTCGGCCGCCTCGGCGTAGCTCAGCTCCAGCAGCGGTTGGGCGTGGGGCACGATCCGCGGATCGGCGCTCATCACGCCGTCCACGTCGGTCCAGATCCAGATCTCGTCCGCGTCGAGCACGTTGCCGAGGATGCTGGCCGAGAAGTCGGAGCCACCCCGGCCGAGCGTTGTCGTCTGGCCCGCCACCGTCCGCCCGATGAAGCCGGTCACCACCGGCACGACACCCTGGTCGAGCAGCGGCAGCAGGATCGCGTGCGCCTCGCCGCGCGTCGCCTCCATCACGGGGGTCGCATTGGTGAACTGGTCGTCGGTGATGAGGAAGCGGTCGGCGTTGACCGCTTCGGCCGGTGTACCACGCGCCCGCAGCGCCCCGGCCACCACCACCGCCGAGAGCTTCTCGCCGAAGGAGACGATCAGGTCGAGCGAGCGCGGCGTGAGCTCCCCGAGCAGTGCCACCCCGGTGTAGAGGATGCGCAGCTCGCCCAGGTACTCCGCGATCTGCGCCGACACCGCCTCCCGCTCCGAGCCCGCCTCGACGCACACCTCGACCATCCCGCTCACCCGTGCCTGGAGGTCGCGCAGCGTCGAGCGGATGCGCGGCCGGTCACCCGAGGCGGCTGCGCGCGCCGTGCCGATAAGGAGGTCGGTCACGCCCGAGGCGGCGGAGACGACCGCCACCGGGGTGTGCCCCGCCTCGAAGCCGGGCGCCGCCGCGATCAGCTCGGCCACGTCGCGCACGCGCCGGGCGTCCCCGACCGAGGTGCCGCCGAACTTCATCACGATCATCGCGCGTCCCCCGCCGCTGCCTCGGCCGGTTCGGGCAGCGCCACCACGGCCACGCCGCCTACCCCCTCGATCGCCCGCAGCTGCGTCAGCCGCTCAGCCAGCTCGGCCGCCGGCAGCACCGGCGTCTCCAGGCTGCCCGCTCGGGGGCCGCCCGCATCGCCTCCGACGCCGGGCGCCGCCAGCTCGGCCAGCGCCGCCAGCAGCGCCGGGTTCTCGGCCGTCGCCTGAATGCGCAGGTAGTAGCGGCCCGTCGGCCCCGCGGGCGCGGCCGCAGCCGGATCGGCCTGGGGATAGGTTGGGCCGCCCCCGGTCTCGCGCATCGCCCGCACCGCATCCCCGATCAGCGCGCTCGCGGTCGGGCCGGGTCCGGCCCCCGCCCCTACCAGCCGGATCGGGCCGGCGAGGTCGCAGCCCAGCTCGATCGCGTTGAGCGCGCCGTCGACGCTCCCCAGCGGATCGTCGGCCGCGAGGAATGTCGGCTGCACCGCCAGCTCCAGGTCTGCCGACGCGCCGTCCGGCGTGCCGTTGCCCCCGATCCGCCGCCCGCTGGCGATCAGCTTGAGGCGCAGGCCGTGCCGTCGGGCGTAGGCGATCTCCTCCGCGCCCAGTTCGGTGATGCCGCGCCGGGCGATGGTGTCGGGGTGGATCGCCCGGCCGAAGCAGAGCGAGGCCAGGATCGCGAGCTTGTAGGCCGCGTCGATCCCCTCGACGTCGGCGGTCGGGTCGGGCTCGGCGTAGCCGAGCGCCTGGGCCTGCGCCAGCGCCTCAGCATAGCCCTGCCCGCCGCGCGCCATCTCGGTGAGCATGTAGTTGGTCGTGCCGTTGACGATCGCGCGCAGCCACTCGACGCGGTTGATCGGCAGGAGCTGGCGCAGCGAGGCCATCAGCGGGATGCCGCCTCCGACCGCCGCCTCGAAGCGCAGCCGCGCGGCGTGGCGATCGGCCAGCGCCTGGAGCTCCGGCCCCCGCTTCGCGATCACCTCTTTATTGGCGGTGACCACGCGCTTGCCGGCTTTGAGCGCCCGGCTCAGGTAGTCGAAGGCCGGCTCCTCCCCGCCGATCGCCTCGATCACCACCTCGATCGAGGGATCGTCCAGCACCGCCGCCGGATCGCGCGTCAGGATCGTCGGCTCGGGCGGCAGCCAGCCGCGCTCGCGGTCGAGCCGGCGCACGAGCGCGCGCACCAGGCGGAACTCGCAGCCGGTGCGCGCGATGAGCAGGTCGCGCCGCTCGGCCAGCTCACGCGCGACGGCCGCGCCGACCGTGCCCACGCCGAGCAAACCCACATTCACGACAGGCGGTTGCATCGCCGCCCCCTACCCCTCGACCTCGAGGGGACGCAACCGCGCCGCCCCACGCCAACGACAGGGCTCTGCATACCCTCAGCAGCCTCGCTCCGCCCGGTGCCGGCCGACATCGCCCGCACCGGCACCTCGCATCGGCGGGCACGGCTCGCACCCGCACGTCGCGCTATGGTAGCCGCACCCGCCGACCACGTCAACGGGGCGGTGCCGCGCGCGGAGCTGCTGCTGCCAGGCCCGGTCGCCCTAGCGCCGCAAGGAAGTAGGAAGCCGGCTCACTCCCCGACGGGTAGCGCGGGCCAACGTCGCCGGCCTGACATCGCTTTTCGATGGCGATCCCTATACTCGGCTGCGGGCGCGTTAACGATCCGTTTACACAGCGGGGGCGTACGGACGTGCGGATCGCTGAGATGAGGTGGGACAGCATGGACCCTGTAGCGAGCCCCATCGTCTGGTTGGGCGAGCCTGCCAGCCGCGAGCGCAGCCTGGTGGGCGGCAAGATGGCGCACCTGGGTAGCCTGGCAGCCGAGTTTCGGGTTCCCTCTGGCTTCTGCCTGACGACGGCCGCCTTTGAGCGCTGGGCACACGCCGTCGACGACGCCGCGCTCGCGGGACTGCGCGAGGCCGTGGCCGTGGCTTACCGGCGGCTGGGCGAGGGTGAGGACGTGCCGGTCGCCGTGCGCTCCTCGGCGGTCGACGAGGACGGCGGCATCGCCTCCTTCGCCGGCCAGCACGAGACGTTCCTGAACGCGGTCGGCGTCGACGCGGTGGTCGATGCGGTCGTGCGCTGCTGGCGCTCGGCGCAGGGGGAGCGCGCTCGCGCCTACCGCCGCCAGCACGGCCGCGACGCCGGCGCGCCGCTCGCGGTGCTCGTCCAGCGCCTCGTCGCGGCCGACGTCTCCGCCGTCGCCTTCAGCGCCGACCCGGTCACCGGCGAGCGGGGCCGCGTGGTCATCAACGCGAGCTGGGGTCTCGGCGAGAGCATCGTCGGCGGCACGGTGACCCCCGACACCTACGTCGTCACCGCCGATGGCGCCGTGCTCGACCGGGTGGTCGCCGACAAGCGCCGGATGACGGTGGCGCTGCCGGGCGGCGTGCGCGAGGTGGATGTGCCCCGGCTGCTCAGCCGCGCGCCCGCGCTGGACGATGCGCGTGCCGTCGAGATTGCGCGCCTGGCCGCCGCGCTCGAGGGTGCAATGGGCTGGCCCGTCGACGTCGAGTGCGCCTTTGGCGACAACACGCTCTACCTGCTCCAGTGCCGGCCCATCACCACGCTGGCCGGCGCGCCCGAGGCCGTGAGCGCTGCGTAGGTCCGCCTCACCCGCCGATCCGGGGCGGCGGCCCCGCTCCCGCGCGGCGCGGACGGGGGCCAGGGCATCGTCTCCGGGGTGGGCAGCCGTTCGACCACGAGCCCGCTCGAGCCGCGCCGACAGCGTCAAGTCGAACCGGGCGCAGACCCGGCGGACGCCGCCGGGGGCACGGGGTGCCCTGCGCCTGTCTACTGGGAGGAGTTCGCGACCGTGACCGCAAGCAGCAGCGCGCAGAACGCCACGATTCCGGCGCCGCCGGACTTTCCCTTCACCTGGGAGCAGCCGGGGGATGAGCAGCTCTTCTGGACCATGGACCGCATGCACGCGCCCGAGCCGATCACCCCGATGGCCGACGGCCTCAGCCGGATCGTCTACGAGCGCGGCTTCGCCATCGCCGCCGAGTATTTCGCGCTGCCGATGCGCATGGTCGCCCGGCGCTTCGGCACCTACCACTACAACGCCTCGGTCCCCACGGCGGCGGCCGGCGACCCTGCGGCCGAGCGCCTCGCCGAGGAGCGCCTTGGCGCGGCCATGGCGCGCATCGCCCGCGCGTGGGAGGACGAGTCGCTGCCGACGATCCGGCGCGTGATCGAGGGCCTGGCCGCCACCGACCTGGCCGCGCTCACGCCCGAGGCACTCCTCGACCACGCCGACCGCGCGTTTGCCGAGGTCGGCGTGCTCTGGGAGATCCACTTCCGCACCGTCCTGCCCGCCTACATGGCGATGAGCCTGTTCGAGGATCTCTACCGCGATCTCTTCCCCGGCTCGACCGCCCTCGACACCTACCGGCTCCTCCAGGGCTACCCCAACCAGACGGTCGAGCTCGGCGCCGCCCTCTGGGCGCTCGCCCAGCGCGCCCGCGCCGTGCCCGAGGTCCGGCAGGTGCTCGAGACCACGGCGGTCGGGGAGGTCGTGCCCGCCCTCGAGCGCTCCGCGGCCGGCCGCGCCTTCCTGGCCGATCTGCAAGCCTACCTCGAAACCTACGGCAAGCGGTGCAGCAACTTCTTCGACCTCGCCTCCCCGGCCTGGATCGAGGATCCGACCCCCGTCATCAAGAACCTCAAGGACTTCGTCTCGGGCGAGGACCGCGACCCGGAGCGCACCCGCCAGGAGATGGCCGCCGAGCGCGACGCCGCGATCGCCGAGGCCCGCGCCCGGCTGAGCGGGTATCCCGCGCCCGTGCGCGAGCAGTTCGAGCAGCTCCTGCGGGCCGGCGGTGAGGGTGCCGTCGTCTCCGAAGACCACAACTTCTGGATCGACTTCCGCTCGGTCTACGAGGTGCGCCGCATCCTGGTCGAGATCGGCCGCCGCTTCGCCGACGCCGGCCTGACCGACGCGCGCGACGACATCTTCTTCCTGCGCCCCGAGGAGCTGCGCCCG
>JBHOQZ010000764.1:0-5096 GCA_042408635.1 Chloroflexota bacterium | reverse complement strand
GGGGCGCAGCTCGGCCGAGGGCGGCTTGGTCAGGACCGCCTCGGGGATGACCGGGCGGTCGGACAGCGTGTTGCGGTAGCGCGCCAGCGCGTAGACGAGCAGCTTGGGCACGTCCTTGATCACCGCAAAGCCGCCGGCCATGTCGCCGTAAAGGGTGCTGTAGCCGGTCGCCATCTCGCTCTTGTTGCCCGTCGTCAGCACCAGCCAGCCGAACTTGTTCGAGAGCGACATAAGAATGTTGCCGCGGATGCGCGCCTGAAGGTTCTCCTCGGCCAGCCCCGGCGCGGTCTCGGCGAAGGCGTCGGCGAGCATCTCGAGCGAGGCGGTGAACGCCTTTTCGATCGGGATGACGAGGCGGCGGATCCCCAGCCGCTCGGCCAGGATCGCCGCATCGTCCAGGCTGCCCTGGGAGGAGTAGCGCGAGGGCATCGAGACGCCAATCACATTCTCGGCCCCGAGCGCATCGACCGCTACCGCCGCGACCAGGCTCGAATCGATGCCGCCGGAGAGGCCGAGCACGACCTGCTGGAAGCCGTTCTTGCGAACGTAGTCGCGGACGCCGACGACGAGCGCCTGGTAGACCTCGGCGTCGTGCGGCGGCTCGGGGACGCTGCGCGGCGCGATCGGGGGACGATCCGCGGCGGTGCGCTCCGGCGCGACCGGGATCGGCGGCTCGTCGTTGCCCAGTTCGAGGCGGTCCTTGCGGCGGCGTGGATCGTGGAGGCGGCGGCGGAACACCCCCTCGACGTCGACGTCGACCACCAGCAAGTCTTCCTCGAAGATGCGGGCGTGGGCCAGGCGCTCACCGCCGGCGCCATAGACGGCGCTCGAGCCGTCGAAGACGAGCTCGTCCTGCCCGCCGACCAGGTTGAGGTAGCACAGCACAGCGGTGTTGTCGCTGGCGCGCACCGAGAGCATGCGGTCGCGCCAGGCGCGCTTGCCGGCGTGGTAGGGTGAGGCGTTGATGTTGACGATCACCTCGGCGCCGGAGAGCGCCTGCACGATCATCGGGCCGCCCGGATACCAGATATCCTCGCAGATGTTCACGCCGACCTGGGCGCCCGCCACGAGGTAGATCGGGTAGCGATCGCCCGCGCGGAAGTAGCGGTCCTCGTCGAAGACGCCGTAGTTGGGCAGGTAGATCTTGTGGTAGACGTCCCGCAGCGCGCCGTCGTGGATGATCGCGGCGGCGTTGTAGATGTCCTCCTGCTGATCGACGAACCCCACCACCGCCGTGATGCCGCGTGTCGCCTGGATGATCCGGTCAAGCTGGCGCCGGCTGTCGGCGATGAAGCTCGGCTTGAGCAGCAGGTCCTCCGGCGGGTAGCCGGTCACCGCCAGCTCGGGGAAGGCGACCAGATCGGCGCCCAGCCCCCGCGCCGCCTCGATCCCAGCGATGATCTTGTTGCCGTTGCCCTCGAGATCGCCCACCGTCGTGTTGATCTGGGCCAGCGCCACACGCAGCGTTCTCATCCTGTCATCGTCCTCGATCCATCCGCCGCTCCGCGGATCGTCGTGTCCGTGCCGGCGGCCGCGATCCGGCCCGCAACAGCGCCCGACTCCACGGCCTAGAGCACGCCCTGCGCCCGCAAGAGGGCGCTCGGCAGCGGCAGGGGCCGCTGCCAGAGCCAGTCGGGCCGCAACTCCAGGCCGATCAGCACCGTCGAGCGCACCGCGCCGGCCTCGACCGGGAGCGGCCGGTAGCGGCCGTCCGGGCCGAGCGCGTGGAAGTCGGCCGTGCGGGTGTCGGGCTCGATGATCCAGTACTCGCGCACGCCGGCCGCCTCGTACTCGCGGTACTTCTCCTCCCGGTCGCGCCGGCGGCTCTCGGGGCTCACGATCTCGACCACGAGGTCGGGCGCGCCGTCGACCTCGGTCTCGCGCACGATGCCGAGGCGCTCGCGCGCCACGAAGAGCAGATCGGGCGTCCGCCGCCGCCGCTGGGTTCCCAGCCGCACCTGGAATTCGGGCCCCAGGACGATCCCGAGGTCGCGCGCGTCGACGTAGTCGCTCAGCAGCCGCAGGAGGAAGCGAAAGAGGATCGCCTGCTCGAGGTTCACCGGCGAGATGATGATCACCTCCCCATCGACCCACTCCGCCCTGGTGTCCGAGTCGCACCAGGCGAGGAACTCCTCCTCGGTCAGGCGGCGGCCGGGGTGCGGCTTCGCGTCCCCCAGCCTGTCGGTCGTCTCCCGTAGCCGGCTCATGCTCGTCTCCTGCCGCTGGGCGGCCGCGCCACGTCGGGTCATCGGCAGCCTCCGGTCGCGTCACCCGCGCTGGTCTGCCTCGCCTGCAGCATACCACCGCCGCCCGCTCGCGGCCGGTCGACCCGCGCGGTCGCCCGCGTGCGGGTGCGACGTCGCGGCCCAGCGCGGACGGGGCATCGATCGGTCAGGCGGCGCGGTGGAGGAGGACGCCGCCGATGGTGACCCAGGAGGTGCCCTCGGCGTCGGCCGGGCACTGGTCGTAGCCGACCACCTCACCCGCGCAGGGCTCGAGCGCCCGCAGCATGAGATAGATCGGTGGCAGGCCGCAGACCTTGCGCCGGTCGCGCTCGGCCCGGAGCCGGGCGAAGAAGCCGCCCGGGTCGCCCGCGCGGATCGCCTCGATCAGCTCCGCGTCGGCCGCGTGCAGTTGGTGTCGCTCGATCGGGCCGTGCGGAGCGGGGTCGCCGAAGGCCGGGCCGACGTGGGCGAGGTCGCCCGCCGCGACGAAGACCGTGCGACGCTCGGCCGCGAGCTCGCGTAGCGTCTCGACCGCCGCGGCGAACCGCGCCTCCCCGGCCGGGTCGCGCTCGCCCTCGGTGTACGGGTGGAAGGAGCCGCAGAGGATCGGCAGCAGGGCGCACGGCCGCCCGCCGCGCACGTGGTGGAGCCAGACGGCGGCCAGCTCGATGGAGTGCTCCTGGCGATGGTGGAGCTCCTCGGCGAACGCCCAGTCCGCGTCGAGCGCCTCGGCCAGCCGCTCGACCGCGGCCGCATCGGTGGGTAGCGGACCGTAGGGGGTGGCGTAGTGCTGGCGGGTGAGCGTGAGCCGACCGGCACTGCCGCAGTGGTCGGTGCCCAGGATGACCACCAGCTCGGCCGCGCGCACCGCCTCGGCCGCGCGCCACCAGGTGCGCGCGTAGATCGCACCGCCGCGCACGTAGTCGATGTGGGGGGAGACGATGCCGATCAACGTGGCCGGGTCAGCGCCGGGTGCGCCGGCTCCGGGCCGTCCGTAGGCGTCGAGCGCGGCTGCCAGCGCCACCGGGCTGGCCGGGTAGGCGTGCGGGGCGAGCGCCATCGCTCGGTGCGGCGCCGCCCGGTAGGCAGCCAGCGCCGCGGCGCGCAGCCGCTCGAACTGCGGCCCTTCGAGGAAACCGGCGTCGTTGAGCTGACGCAGCAACCGCTCGATCTGGGCACGCGTGAGCGGGACGCCGGTGCGCAGCAGGAAGGCCGCGTGCAGCGCGCGCAGGTCGCGGGTGCCGTCGCAGAGCGCGAGCAGGGGCGCCGCGACGGCGGGCACATACGCGGCGCCCACCGCGAGCCCGAGCCGGTCGCGCAGCATCAGCCGGGGCTGCCCGGCGTGCTCGATCCACTGCACCTCGACCGGCCGCAGCCGCGGCTGCTCCGGCAGCGCTTCTTCGATCACCTCGATCTGGTCGACCATGCTGCTCCCCAACGTCCCCCGTCTGGTCGTGCCGCCCGCCCGCGCTGGCTGCCGGGCGGGTGACACGACCAGCCCCGACCGTGTCGTCTACCCGCTTGGCGGCCTCGAGGCAGCGTTGCGCGCTCGGTACTCGGTGCGCCGATCACCGCCCCGTTCACGCTACTCGATTGGCGGCTACCGGGCATCGTAGCGCGCCGCCCCGGACGGGGCAAGCCAACCGCGCCGGTGGCCCGGCGCGCCAGCGTCGGCCCGCGACTTGCACCAGGCGTGCATGCGTTCCGACCCGTCGATCCCCGCCACCGGCAGGCTATCGAGGCAGTGCACGCCAGGCAGGCAGCGCGGTCTGCCTGGCCTCGCCGGATCGCGCGCCGACCGGGCGGGATCCGATCGGTTGGGTAGCGGCACGAGCGCAGTCCGGACGGAGGAGGCAGGTGGTATGGTGCACAGGTGGAGGCGGGGAGGTGCGTGGCTGCTCGTGGCGGCCCTCGGCGCCGGCGTGCTGCTCGGCGCGCCGCCCGCGGCCGCCCAGCCTCCACCCCCGCGGCTCGCGTGCAACGCGCCCGCGAATGCGGCGCTCGTGTTTCCCGGCCCGCCCGGGGTGCCGCCCGTCCCGGTCTTCCTACCGTTCGAGGCGAGCGCGGGGCAGGTGGTGAGCTTCCAGCTCCAGGCGCACGGCCGGCTCGGCTTCAACGACCTCATCGGCGCCTTCCTCTACGCGCCCGACGGCGGACAGCTCGTCCCCGACACCGAGGATCGCTACCGCCTGCCCCTCAGCGGCACCTACGCCATCGGCGTGTTCGGCTTCCCCGACGTGACGCTGGTCGAGGGCGTGCCGGTGCCGCCAGGCACGGTCATCCCTTTCACGGTCTGGCTGCGCTGCTCGGCGCCGCCCACCCCCACCCTGGCGCCGACCCCGCCGCCCGCGCCCACCCCACCGCCCCTGCCGACGCCGACCCCCGCCCCGGAATGAGCCGGCGCGGCCGGCTCGGGCGCTCCGGCCACCCCCGCACCTAGCCGCCGGCGCCGATGCCGGCCGGCTCCGCGGCGAGCAGCAGGCCGAGCACGAGCGGGATCGTGACGAGCGAGAGCAGGGTCGAGAGGAGCACCGCCGTCGAGGTGCGGGCGACGGCGGTGTGGTAGGCAGCCGCGACGATGTAGACGTTGGTGGCGATCGGCAGCGCGGCGTTGAGGATCGCCACCTTCGCCCAGAGCGGGGTGACCCCGAGCGCCCCCATTGCCAGCCAGATCGCCAGCGGGTGGAGCACGAGCTTGCAGAGCGTCAGGTGCGCGACCTCCGGTGCGCCCGAGGCGATCCGCCCGGCCGCGAGCGTCGCGCCGAGTGAGAACAGGGCACACGGCCCGGCCGCTTCTCCGAGCAGCCCGAGGAAGGCGCTCACCGGTTCGGGGAAGCGGTAGCCCCCCTCCGCGCCGCCGACGAGCGCGAC
>JBHOQZ010000761.1:0-3639 GCA_042408635.1 Chloroflexota bacterium | reverse complement strand
CGGGCGCCCCCTCCCGTGGGGCGGCGCTCCCGGCGGCCGAACGCGTCGGCGGCGTGCCGGCGCCTGCCGGATCGGCAGCGTCCCCGTGCGGGCCGGCGCCACCGATCGGTCCACACGGCTCGCCCGCCGCCCAGCTCCGCCACATCTCTTCTGACCAGAAGAGCAGGGTGTCGTGTCAGCCCTCGCCGCAGACGTAGCGCGCCCCCGGCGGCTCGACGGCGACGATCTCGCCCCGCTCGATGCCCAGCCCGATTGGTCGGGCGCTCCCGGGACAGTGCGTCTCCAGCATGACGCGCTCGCGCGCATAGCGGTAACGCGCCAGGAGCAGCGCGTCGCGCACGCACGGTACGTCGAAGCGCTCCCCGTCGGCCAGCGTGACCTGGTGCGCCGCGAACCCGAGCGGCCCGAGGTGCTGGCGATGATCGGCGGCCAGGAGCAGGCCCGCGTCGCCGTACGGCGCGTCGGAGGGTGCCGGCTCGAGCAAACCGAGCCGGCGCAGTGCGGGCAGCGCCCGGCGCACCGTCGCGGTGGGAACGCCTAGCCGGTGGGCCGCCGCGTCCGGGCTGAGGCCGGGTGAGGCGGCCAGGAGCAACCCGAGGCGCAACTCGGAGCGGCTCAGCGCGAACCGGACGTGCCCCCAGCGGCGGAGCGTGGGGTAAAGCTCCACGCGGGCGGCCAGGTGCTCCGCGACGCGCAGGCGAAGCGCCCGGTGGGGTGGCAGGCCAAGCGCCGCCATCGCCTGCTCGATCGTGGTGAGCCGAAAGACCCGCTCCCAGACCACGGCAAGGTGCGCCACGATCCGCTCGACCCTCGCGTCCAGTTTGCACCTCCACCCCGACGCCGGACCGCGGCGCCCTGCAACGCCGGCCAGTTCGCGGCCGCCGCGCCACACGCGCGCCTCCACCCCGCCGCCGGACCGCGACGCCCGGCAACCCGGGCCTACCAGACGCCGGGGATCGGTGAGTCGCCGGCCCTCTCGCCTCAGCCCCCCGGGTTTGAGCCGGCAACGGATCAGCGTCTAGGGTCTGCTCACGCGAGCGACGCCCGGGCACCCCAGCTCAATCGGGGTGAGAATTGGCAGCGGTGAGGTACTTGACGAGCCGCCAGACGTTGCCCTCGGACCCGGACTGGTACGTCACCTCGTCCATCAGGTTGCGCACGAGGAACAGCCCGTAGCCCCGCTCCTGCAGCGCGGCCGGGTTGGGCTCCGGCACGGTGGCGAGGTCGAACGGCCGGCCGGTGTCCCGCACCTCGATCTCGAAGCGGCGCCGATCCGTCGAGAGGTAGAAGGCAACCGCGATTCGCCCGGGCGGCAGGCCAGCGTAGGCGTGGTCGACGATGTTGGCGCAGACCTCGTGGACTGCGAGCTGGATGCGCAGGGCTAGGGCCGTGCACTCGCGCAGCCCCGCGACGCGCGAGAGCATCTCGGCGACGCACGACCCGAGCACATCCAGGTAGCCCAAGCTCGCCGGCAGGTCGAGGCGGATCACGTCTCCGCCGACACCGCGTTCGGGACGATCCGCTGCCGCGTCGTCGCTCACCCCGCGTCCTCGCTCACCCCTCCCCGGCCCCGCCCTTGCGCACCCCGCCGGCGCACCGTCCATTCAGCGGTGGGCATCCCGGTCGCGCCCATGGCACCCCGGCCGCCGCGCCGCCCGGCCGCAGCCGCCACGCGCGGCCGGGTGCAAGGGCGGTGAGGCCGGCTACGCCGCCGCGCACCATCGCTGCTGCCCCGGACGGCGGCATTGTAGTATGTGGCAAGGTGCAGGAGAAGAGGATTGCCATGGAAGCGAGGGCACGGTCGATCCTGAGCGAGGATCGGGCACGCGCGGCGGTGCGGCGGCCGCTCCGCCTCAAGGTCGCCTACCAGGCGCGCGTCTGGGGCGGCCACCGTCTCGCGCCCGGCCCCGAGCCGATCGGGGAGGCGTGGATCGTCTACGAGGGCAACCGGATCGCGGCCGGCCCGGCCGCCGGGGTGACGCTAGCCGAGCTCGTCGCCGCCGCGCCCGATGCGCTGCTCGGCCGGCGGGTCGTCGAGCGCAGCGGGACGCGCTTCCCGCTGCTCATCAAGCTGCTGGACACCAACGACTGGCTGTCGCTCCAGGTCCACCCCGACGACCGGCAGGCGGCGCGCCTCGAGGGGGCGGGGTACCTGGGCAAGACCGAGGCCTGGCACATCCTCGAGGCCGAGCCGGGCGCCCGGGTGATCGCGGGCCTGCGGGAGGGCACGACCGCCCCGGCGCTCGCCCGGGCGATCCGCGACGGCAGCATCCTCGACCACGTCGTCTATCTGCCCGTGCGGGCGGGCGACACGATCTTCACCCCCGCCGGCACGATCCACGCGCTCGGGCCCGGTCTCCTCCTCTACGAGGTGCAGCAGACTTCGGACATCACCTACCGCGTCTTCGACTGGAACCGCCCGCAAAGCGCCGGGCGCACGCTGCACATCGCCCAGTCGCTCGAAGTCGTCAACCCGGCAGCTCGCGGTGTCGCCTCGCCGGCCCCCGAGCTGGGCGACGGGGAGTGCCGCACGGTGAGCCACTGCGAGTTCTTCTGCCTCGATGTGCTGCGCTGTGTCAGCCAGACCGTGGCCGGCGACACCGCGGGCGCGACGTTCCACGCGCTGACGGTCGTCGAGGGCGCGGCGACCGTCAGCGGCGAGGGCTGGGCCGAGCGCCTTGAGCGCTTCGAGTCGATCGTGATCCCGGCCGGCGCCGGCGCCTACACCGCGCGGCCGGCCGGCGCCGGCTTCCGCGCGCTCCGCGCGAGCATCGCCTGACGAAGGCTCCCCCCGACCCCCAATGTCGGGGGAGACGCCCCCGGCCCTCCGGTGCTGACGGGAGTGGCCCCCCGACCCCCCCAATGCTGGGGGGCGGACGTCGTCGCCCGGCCCCCAGTGCTGGAGGAGGTGACCTCCTCCTGAACCGAGGGCGGCCGGGGCTGGGCGGCGGCTCAGCGCGTCGCGGGAGATGGGCTCGGCGACGGCGAGGGTGAGGCGACGGCGGTGCTCACCGAGCTCTGGGCGGTGGCAATGGCCGGCGAGGCGATCGCGGCGGCCGTCCCGGCCACTGGCGAGACGGCGCCCGCGATGGCCGTGGCGGCCGGCGAGGCGGCGGCCACGACCGTGGCGACGACCGGCGAGACGGCGGCAGCCGCCGTTGACGCGGGCGCGCTGCCGTGAGTGGGTCGAGGGCCTGGCCTGGGACTGGTGCATCTTCCGCCAGCGCTACTTCGGCGTGCCATTCCCGCTCTGGTACTGTGAGGGCTGCGGCGAGGTGATCCTGGCCGACGCGGCCGAACCGCCGGTGGACCCGAGCGAGACGCCGCCGCCCCGCCCCTGCCGCTGCGGCTCGACCGACGCTCGACCCGAGACCGATGTGATGGACACCTGGGCGACGTCGTCGCTGAGCCCGCAGATCGTGGGCGGGCTGTTCGACGACCCCGATCTCTACCGCCGCGTCTTCCCGTTCGCGCTGCGGCCGCAGGCGCACGAGATCATCCGCACCTGGGCGTTCTACACGATCCTTCAGTCGCTCCATCACTTCGGCGCGCTCCCCTGGCGCGAGGTGGCGATCTCGGGCTGGGGTCTGGCGCCGAGCGCCGACACCCCGCCGGCGCCCGCGGCCGACCGGGCTCCGG
>JBHOQZ010000760.1:0-2935 GCA_042408635.1 Chloroflexota bacterium | reverse complement strand
GCTGCTCCTCATCGTGCTGGGCGGCTACGCGCTGCGGGTCGCGGCGGGGCTGGCGATCCAGGGGTTCGGCCTGCTCGAGGACGTCGACGCGCTGCGCTACGAGGACTACGGGCTGGCGATCGCGCGGCACTGGCGCTTCGGCGAGCTGCGCCAGCGCCGCCAGGGCGGCCGCGACCAGACCGGCCATGAGCGCCGGGTCCAGCCAGCGGCCGGCTTCCGGCCCCGTCAGGCGCACCAGCGCGAAGGCGGCCAGCCCGGCTCCGGCCCAGACCGGCCAGCCCCGCGCCAACCTGGCGGCCGCGCCGCGCGCTTCCCCTCCCGCCATTCCTCCTCCGTCAACGCCGCACGACCGCGCCCATCTCGTGGGCTACGCCGCCCGGCCCGGTCGCCGCCACGCCGCACGCCTGCATGTACGCGCGAGTCCTTCGACTCGGCTCGATTCGAGTGCGAAACGCCGCTGTCCGCGCGCGTCGCGCAATGATAGCACGCGGTGCGCATTGGCGGGCAGGTGCGCGGCTTGCTACGATGGGTCCCGGCCGGAGGGGTGGCGCTCCGCCGGGGGTCTCGCCGGCCGACCCGACACCCACGCCGGCAATCGTGCTCATCCACTCGTTCAACGGGCTGGAGCCCGGCTACATCGCCCTGAGCGACCGGCTGGCCGAGGAGGGGTACGTCGTGCTGGCGCTGGGCTGGCAGGCGCACGAGCGGCAGCCCAGAGACGCCACCGTCGAGCAACTGGTGCGCGACGCCGTCGCCTTCCTGCGCGCCCGCTCCGACGTCGATCCCGACCGGCTGGGGCTGACCGGCTTCTGCGCGGGCGGCCGCTACACCATACTCCTGCTGCCGCTCATCAAGGAGTTCAAGGCGGGCATCGCCTGGTACGGGTTCCCCTACACGGGCGGCACGCCGGTCCAGCCGACGAGGCCGGCCGACCTCATCGAGGGGCTCAGCGCGCCCATCCTGGTCAGCCACAGCACGGAGGACCGCCCCAGCCCGATCGAGGGGATCAGCCGCTACACGCAGGCGCTGGCGGCGGCCGGCAAGAGCTTCAAGCTGAAGGTCTACGAGGGCGAGCCGCACGGCTTCATGCTCCAGGGCGGCCAGCTCGCCCAGACGGCGAACGCGCGCGACGCCTACGCCGCCATGGTCGACTTCTTCAACCGCACGCTCAAGAGCACCTGACGGGGCGGGGCGCCCGGGCGGTTAGTTGTGCGGGCGGGGTGGCCAGTCGCGCTCGGATTGGCCGTTCTCCTCGCTCTCGCCGAAGTAGTCGTCCTCGAAGGTGCCCAGGTCGCGGCCCTGGTAGACGGAGACGACGAAGTCCTCGCGCACGACGCCGGCGCTGAGCACGAGGTCGTCGTCGACCTGCTGGATGAGGTCGAGCAGCTCGTCTTCCTCGAAGTCGCGCTCGACGATGAGGGTGCAGTAGACGATCGACTGGGTGAAATGGAGGTCGACGCGCCCGATCTTGGTGTCCTCTTCCAGCAGGACGTAGCCCTCGGAGTACGGCGTGCGGTACTGGCGCTCGAAGAAGACATCAGCCATCGCGGCAATCCTTCCGTGGAAGCTCTCGGCAGTGGGCCCCGGCAGCGCAGGGGTGGGTCGTGACCGCCGATGGCGACGCGCTGCCAATCTATAATTATAGCGCCGCCGTCTCGGCTTTGACAACGTGGCAACCAATCGCGTATACTTTCCCCTTGCGGGCCGCGCACCCGTGAGCGTGTGTTGCCCGGGACAACGACGTTTTGGGGCACAACTCGGCGAGCGGTGCGCCGGGTCGAGAGGAGAGCCGAGAGTGTACGCAGTCATCGAAACGGGCGGCAAGCAGTACAAGGTAGCGCCCGGCGAAACGCTGGAAGTCGAGCTGCTGCCGGTCACACCGGGGGAGCAGGTGCACCTCGACCGCGTGCTGATGGTCGCCGACGGCGACAGCGTGCGCATCGGCACGCCGACGGTGCCGGGTGCGGCCGTGATCGGGACCGTGGTCGGCATGGTCAAGGGCAAGAAGATCATCGTCTTCCGCTACAAGTCGAAGGTGCGCTACCGGCGCAAGACCGGTCACCGGCAGCGCTACACGCGCGTGAAGATCGACCGGATCGAGCTGCCCGCTTAGCACCTAGCGGGCCGGGGCGGAAGGCCAGGGAAGGAGAAGTCAGCATGGCGCACAAGAAGGGCGTCGGTAGCTCGCGCAACGGCCGCGATAGCAAGCCGAAGATGCTCGGCGTCAAGACCGGTGACGGCCAGCTCGTCACAGCGGGCAGCATCCTCGTCCGGCAGCGGGGCACCCGCTTCAAGCCGGGTCGGAATGTCGGGCTCGGCCGCGACCACACGCTGTTCGCGCTGGTCGACGGTCGGGTGAAGTTCGAGTGGGCGACGCAGGAGCGCAAGCAGGTCAGCGTCTACCCCATCGAGACGACGGTCACGGTCGCCACGGCCGGCCCCGGCGCGGCGGCCGACTGATCAGCGATCGGTCGTCGGTCTTGCATTTCGCCGGCGCGCCCGTACTTGCCGGGCGCGCACACGGCACTCAGGAAGGATTCGTTTCCCCATGAAGAAGGGCATCCACCCCAAGTACGGCCAGGCCACGATCACCTGTGGCTGCGGCAATAGCTGGACGACGGCCTCGGTCAAGCAGAACATGCGCATCGACGTCTGCTCGAAGTGCCACCCGTTCTTCACGGGCGAGCAGCGCATCGTCGACACCGCCGGCCAGGTCGAGCGCTTCCAGCGCTGCATGCAGCGCGCCGGCCGCGGCTAAGCCCCTCGGGCAGGTATCAACTCTGTGAACCGCGAGCCTGTCCGGTCGGCCGGCGCGCTGCATGCGGCGCTGGAAGCGCTCGACCTGGCCGGCGGTGTCGACGATGCGCTGCTCGCCCGTGAAGAACGGGTGGCACTTCGAGCAGACGTCGATGCGCATGTTCTGCTTGACCGAGGC
>JBHOQZ010000755.1:0-2219 GCA_042408635.1 Chloroflexota bacterium | reverse complement strand
GCCGCACGCCCGCGCGCTCGGCCGCCGAGCCGGGGTCGATGCGGGTGACCACGATCTGGCCCTCCCGCGCGGCCAGGGCAAGGCCCGTTGGGCGAGCTCGACCGCGAGCTGCCCGTCGCCGGACGCGCCGGCCGGCGGCTCGATGGCGGCGTAGGGGTCGCCGAGCGTGCGCAGCAGCCCCTCGGCGGCGCCGTAGCCCAGGCGCCGGCCGTCGACCGCCGAGCGGTCGTAGTATTCGCGCTCGACGATCTCGAGGACCTCGTCGACCAGCCGGGCGCCGTCGCGCGCGCGCTGCGCCTCGTGCGTCAGGCGCTGGCCAACGCCGACGCCGAACGCGAAGGTGCCGAGGAGCATGAGGAGGGCCAGAACGGGCATCAACCGGAACGAGATCGCGGGCACGCGCCACCACTCCGCCAACCAGTCTCGACGCCGCCGTTGCGGGAGAGCGGGCAGGAGCATGCCCGCCCGCAACCAGCCGCCGACGCCGGGGGATGGTTACATGGCGTGGTCGCCAGCGCAATGCGGCGCGCCGGAGGTTTGGCCCGCGTTGATTGCGTTTCGACACGGCCCGCGGCGCGATCGTCGACGAGGCGGCACTGGTTGAGGTTCTGCGCGAGCGCCGGCTCGCGGCCGCGGCGCTCGACGTCTTCACCCAGGAGCCGCTACCGGCGGGGAGTCCGCTGCGGCGGCTCGACAACGTGGTGCTCACGCCGCATATCGGCTGGCCGACCGACGCGACCTACGAGATCTTTGCCGCGGCGCCACCGAGCGGATCCTGCACTGGCTCGCCGGGGAGCCGATCCCCCTCGTCACCGGCGAGCAGCCGGCCGCCCCGCGTTCCGGCGATCCCGGCTGAGCCGCCGGCCACGACCTTGCCGACACGCTGCCCCGGTCGGCCTGCAACTGGGAGGTCGAGGCAGCAGCTCGCCGAACCATGCGTCGATCGCTCGGACCATCGGCCACCCGCCCTCCGACTAGGCGCCACCCCACGGCGCTCAGCGCGCCGGGCTGCGACAGCGCCACCCACGTGCTCGGCGCCGCCCATCCGTGCCGCCCACGCGGCGCGATCACCTCACGCGGGCAGCGGCGCGTTGACAGCGACCCGGGAGACCGGCTCCCCGCACCACACGGACCATGGTAGCCGCCGAGCCGGTCTCGCCTGCGCCGGCCGACGTCGCCCGCCCCGCGCACGCTGCGCGGTGGTCGCGCGCGCCAACCTTCCATAAGGCCTCTAGTGCGAAGTTCACCTGGCCGTCCCCAGCAGCCGCCCGGCGCGACATAACCCCTGGCTGGCACGCCCTTCCCCACCGCCGGCCCGCAGCGGTGCCCGGGCTTGCACATGCCGGCGCCAGTTGCGGTACACTTACCGGTCGGTGGCCACTGCGGCGGCGCCGCCCATGTGGTCCACGGCGCGCGCTTGCGCGGTCGCCGCGCGGCGTGCCGGCTAGGCTGGAATGCGCCGTCCGCGTCTTGGGCCGGCCGGCCTCCCGCCAGCGACGGGCGCCAGGTGGTGGCCGCTGCCGCCCGCCCGCACCCCAGCCTCAACGCCGGCACCGGGCACGGCAGCCGGGGCTGCAGTCGAGAGCAGCCGCAGCCCCACCGCACCGGGGCCGCTCCACTCAGCGCGCGGTGCCAGGCACCCCGGGGGCGCGGAGGCTGATCCCGGCTGCGCTTATGTCGCGCGGGGTTATGTCGCCGCGGCCCCTCCCCTGCCGACGTTCCGGCGACGGCGCCCGGGACGCCGGCGGGTTGCGACGACGCAACGTATGTCGCACTCCGGTTGCGGGGAGGCGGCGGCCGGCGCTGCTGGCTGCCCGGCCCTCAGAGAGGCGCGCGGCACGCCGGCTGGAACATCCGAGAGGGCGCGCGCGTTCACTTGGCAGGGTATCCCATCGGCCCAGACGCACGTTGCGCCATAGATTGACGGCGCGTCTGAGCCGATCATTGACAGGCGGGGTTGCGATCACGTAACCTAGCGCCGCCTGCCCGGAAGGATGCCCAGGAATGTGAGGAGAAAGGTATGTCGTGGGTTGAAGCGCAGACACCGGGGGTGCGATGCCCCCGACCTTGGGGGTTTGTGCTCGGCGCGGTCGGCGCGGGGCTCGTGCTGGCGGCGTCGGTCGCCTGCGGGGGCAGCCCTCCACCGGCGCCGACGAGTCCACCCGCCAGTTCGCCTGCGCCCTCTGCCCCCTCGCCGGCCGCCTCGCCCGTCGCGCCCG
>JBHOQZ010000089.1:0-3752 GCA_042408635.1 Chloroflexota bacterium | reverse complement strand
GCACGCCTCGATCAGCAGCTTTTCGAGGTACGGGTTGCCCACCTGCACCGCCGGGCGGCGCTCCTCGCTCGTCTCGTCGAGGTCCGCCGAGGCGAACGCCGCGCCGTGGATGCCGTCGCGCCCGGTGTCGGCGCCGACCAGCAGGAGCGAGTTGCCCACGCCGCGCGCCGCCGAGCGCACCAGCCGATCGGCCGGCAGGAGCCCGGCGCACATGCAGTTGACGAGCGGGTTGGCCGAGTAGGCAGGGTCGAAATGGACCTCCCCGCCGACGGTCGGCACGCCCGTGCAGTTGCCGTAGTAGGAGATGCCGCTGACGACGCCGCCGAGAAGGTAGCGGTTGCGGGGCTCGTCGAGCGGGCCGAAGCGCAGCGAGTCGAGCAGGGCGATCGGACGGGCGCCCATGGTGAAGATGTCGCGCAGGATGCCGCCGACGCCGGTCGCCGCGCCCTGGAACGGCTCGATCGCGCTCGGGTGGTTGTGGCTCTCGACCTTCATCGCGATCGCGAGGCCGTGGCCGA
Source organism: Chloroflexota bacterium (assembly GCA_042408635.1). GTDB lineage: Bacteria > Chloroflexota > UBA6077 > FW602-bin22 > JBHOQZ01 > JBHOQZ01. The sequence continues at coordinate 3,234 of JBHOQZ010000089.1, read as the reverse complement.
CGTCGACCACGCCCGCGTTCTCGCCCGGGCCCTGGAGCACGCGCGGCCCGGTCGTGGGCAGGAGCTTGAGGAGCGGGCGCGAGTTCTTGTAGCCGCAGTGCTCGCTCCACATCGCGCCGAACATGCCGAGCTCGACCCGGTTCGGCCGCCGGCCCAGCCGGCGCACGATCTCGTCGTACTCGCTCGGGGAGAGGCCCGCGGCGGGCGCGTCGCGCGGATCGGTGGACTCCGCCCCGCTCCAGGCGGCTGCCCCGGTCAGCGCGGTCTGCTTCTCGGTGTCGAGCACGTGGCGGGCTCCCTACTCAGGCCGGGCGCTCGGCACCGGCGTCCCGAGCGGTGACGAATGGATCGGGGTGGGATCGACGTGGCCCAGCCCGCCGGGCCGGTCGGCACGGGGGCCCACGGCGGCCGGGTACCCGCTGGCCGCCGTGGCGGCGCGGCCCGAGCCGAGCAGGCTCGCGATCACCGACTCGAACAGCAACCGACCGTCGGCGCTGCCCAGCTCCGCCTCGACCGCGCGCTCAGGGTGCGGCATCAGCCCCACCACGTTGCGCGTGCGGTTGCAGATCCCCGCGATCGCCCAGGCGGAGCCGTTCGGGTTGCTCGGCGCCTCCTCGCGCGGATCGACCGTGCCGTCGGGCGCGCAGTAGCGGAACACGATCTGGTCGCCCGCCTCCAGCTCGTCGAGCACGTCGTCGGGCGCCCAGAAGCGACCGTCGCCGTGGTTGACGGGGATCTTGAGCACCTGCCCGACCCGGCCGGCAGCGGTGAACGGCGTGTTCGTCGTCTCGAGCCGGAGGTGCTGCCAGGCGCAACGGAACTGAAGCGAGCGGTTGCGCAGCAGGGCGCCGGGGAGGATCCCCGCCTCGCAGAGGATCTGGAAACCGTTGCAGATGCCGAGGATGGGGGTACCACGGGCGGCCAGGCGCGTCACCTCTGCCATCACCGGCGAGAAACGCGCGATCGCCCCCGTTCGGAGGTAGTCACCGTAGGAGAAGCCACCCGGCACCACAACCGCGTCGTACCCATCGAGGCTGGTCTCACGGTGCCAGACGAGATGGGCGGACTGCCCAAACACGCGCTGGAGCGCATCCTGGGCATCGAGGTCGCAATTGGTGCCGGGAAACACCAGGATTGCAAACTTCAATGCTTTCGCCTTTCCGCAGCCTCAGTATACCACGCCGCTGCTGCCGGCAGTAGCCACCCGCCGCGATTCAGGTCAAACCGCCGGGGTCGCCGGCTCCCGGATCGCGCAGCTCGGCCGGCAGCGGGCAGAGCCAGCGCGCGGCGACCCAGCCGGTCTCGACCGGCCATGGTTGGCCGTGCGCCGGGTGACGAGCCGGGGCGGCGCGTTCGGCTGCCCGGCCGGGCACTGCGATCCGAGCCCACGCCCGGCCGTCGACCACCGGCCCGAGCTCCAGCAGGCGCGCGATCGAGCCATCGAGGAGAACCTGTCGGATCGGTGCAGTGACCGACGGTGCTGCCCGCAGGCGTAGCCCCTCACCGCCGGTGCCCACCACTGCCACCGCCACCGCTGATCCGCCGGGGACCGGCAGCAGCGGCGACCGCGCGCGCAGGGGCACGAGGTAGGCACCCGCCACCCAACCAACCCGCGGGTCTCCCGCGGGCGTCAGCACCTGCCACCAGTGATACCCGTCGGCGTCGACCGGGCCGCCCAGGACGAGCGCCGGGGTGGCGGCCGGCAGTACGCCCAGCACCGCCCCGTCCAGCCCCGGCGCCGCCCGCAGGTTGAGCTTATCCGCGATCGCGGCGACGCGGGCGAGCGCGCCCGCCGCCAGCAGAGCGTCCGACCCCGAGGCATCGCCGGCCGCTGGCCCACTTACCCCGTCGCCGGTGCCGCCCGGCATGGCTCCACGGGCCGGCAGCGGCGGTGCGGCCGCCAGCGCGCGCAGGACGAGCGGGCGCGCCCAGGCGTGCTGCAGACCGGCCCAGAAGCCGCCCGGCTGCCAGGTCTCGCGGCGCACCGTCGCGCCCTCCCCCGGCGCGTGGATCATCGTGCCGTCGCCGCACCAGATCGCGACGTGGCTCGCCTCGTCCGGCGGCGTCGCCGGGTCGCTCCCCCAGAAGAACACCAGGTCAGCCGGCGCGGCGGAGTCGGCCTCCACCGGCCGGGCGCTCTGCCATTGTGCCTCGGCGGTCCGGGGCAGCGCCAGCCCGGCGCGGGCGTAGCAGTGGACGACCAGGCCCGCGCAGTCGAAGCCATCGAGGTCGATCCCACCCCAGCGGTACGGCACGCCGAGCCCGGCCACCCGCTCCGCCTCCGTCAGAATCACCCCCACCGCGCGCGTGTATGCGCTCTCCGGTGCGGTGGCGGCGGACGCACCGGGCGGGCGGGGAACCACCGAGGAGGCCCCGGCTTCGGCGGGTGCCGCGACCGCCACCGGCGCGTACCGCTCGGCCAGGGCGAGCACGCGCCGGGCGTAGGCGGCCACCGGGTTGGCGGGGCCGCCGTTGTAGCAGCCAATCGCCGTCTCCAGATCGACGTGCCCGTAGCGGGTGCGCATCGAAGCGAGGTAGCGCGCCGCCAGCTCGATCGACCGGGCCGGGTCGAGCCGCGGGTCGCCCCCGGCGCGGGCCGCCGCCGGCGAATCCCAGCGCCGGGGAACGACCGGCACCGATGGATCGCGCTCGCGCAGGTCGGCCACGGCCACCGCGTTGAGCTGCATCAGCCCGACCGCCGAGCAGCCGCTGCCGCCGTCGTCCGCCACGAACGCCTCGGGGTTGAACGTCCCGCCGGTCTCGACTGCGGCGATGGCCTTGAGGACGGCGGCCAGCCGGCCCGGCTCCCAGCCCGGCGGGCAGTGCCGGGCTGCGGCGGCGAGGAACAGCGCGTCGAGCCCGTTGTCGGTCAGTCCGAGCCTCGTCATGGCCCGATTGTGGGCGCCGAGCCACGCGCCGGGCAAGCGATCGGCTAACAGCGGGCGCGGCGCTGTTAGCCCGGAACGTGCGCCCGCTGCGCCGCCGGCCGGTCATACCGCCGATCCCTCGGGCTTCGCGCAAGAGAGCGAGCCTGGCGTCAGGCACCAGCCCGGTAGCGAAGGCCGTGCCCCCTAGCTCAGCCGGGGTGAGGCTGGCCGCTGGCTCGACCAGGGTAAGGCTGGAACCGATTGGGCGGGCGCGTCGTTGCGCCTTCGTGATCGCCGCGGGCCACGCGTCATTCGCTCTGTGAGGATGGAACCGGTTAGGCGGGCGCGTCGTCGCGGCTCGACACCT
>JBHOQZ010000738.1:0-3293 GCA_042408635.1 Chloroflexota bacterium | reverse complement strand
ATTGCGGCTTGTATCGGCAACGAACCCGCGCGCCGCGGCGCGCGGCAGACCCAAGGGGAGACGATGACGCAGTCGCGCGCCCGGTCAGGTGAGGCGGCGCTCGCCCCCGCGCCTGCCGGCGCGGGGGCGCAGACCCGCGCTCGACCGGGCGCGGCCGGCCTGGGCTGGGCGCTCCTCACCTGCCTGATCGCGGGCCTCCTTTCAGTGCCCACGCTCACCGTGGTCGCGTTCGCCTTCGTGCCGCCGGATGAGGTCTGGGGACACCTGGCGTCGACGGTGCTGCCCGGCTACATCGCCAACACGGCGGCGCTGCTGCTCGGGGTGGGACTTGGCGTGCTGGTGGTGGGCGTGGCCACCGCCTGGCTGGTGGCGATGTGCCGCTTTCCAGGCAGCCGCGGCTTCGAATGGGCGCTCTTGCTGCCGATGGCGGTGCCGGCCTACCTGATGGCCTACACCTACACCGACCTCTTCCAGTTCAGCGGGCCGGTCCAGAGCGCGCTGCGCGCGGCCTTCGGCTGGACGCGGCGTGACTACTGGTTTCCCCAGGTGCGCTCGCTCGAGGGCGCGATCTTCGTGATGACCTTCGTCTTCTACCCCTACGTCTACCTGCTCGCGCGCGCCGCCTTCCTCGACCAGTCGGCGGGCGTGCTCGAAGCGAGCCGCTCGCTCGGGCGCGGCCCTTGGGGCACGTTCCTGCGGGTGGGGCTGCCGCTGGCGCGCCCGGCGATCGTGGGGGGCCTGGCGCTGGCGCTGATGGAGGTGCTGGCCGACTTCGGCGCGGTGCAGTACTTCGCGGTCGATACCTTCACCACCGGCATCTACCGTACCTGGTTCGGACTCGGGTCGCTGCCCTCGGCGGCGCAGCTGGCGGCCTGCCTGCTCCTGTTCGTGGCCGGGCTGCTCGCGCTCGAACGCCTCTCACGCGGCCACGTGCGCTACCACGAGGCGGGCCAGCGCCGGGCGGCGCGGCCCTACCGGCTTGGGCCGCTCGCGGCGGCGGGCGCCATCGTCGCCTGCACGCTGCCGGTGCTCTTCGGCTTCGGCGTGCCTGCCGCGGGCCTGGTGCGCCTCACGCTGCTGGGGGGCGACAGGCGCCTGGCGACGTTCCCCGAGCTGGCGCTGCACAGCTTCACGCTGGCCGCGGTTACGGCGGTCGTCGCGGTGGTGCTGGCCCTGCTGCTGGCCTACGCGCTGCGGTTCGCGCCGTCGCGGCTGACGCGCTTCACGACGCGCCTGGCGGTGCTCGGCTACGCGATCCCCGGCTCGGTCGTGGCGATCGGCGTGCTGGTGCCCTTCGGCTGGCTCGACAACACGCTCGACGCCTGGGCGCGCGCCCACCTGGGCGTGGGCACGGGGCTGATCTTCAGCGGCACGCTGTTCGCGCTGGTCTTCGCCTACCTGGTGCGTTTCCTGGCCGTGGCGTTTAACAGCGCCGAGGCCGGCCTGACGCGGATCAAGCCGAGCCTGGATGAGGCGGCGCGCGGGCTGGGCCACGGGCTGCTCGCGACTCTCGGGCGCGTCCACGCGCCGCTCCTGCGGGGCAGCCTGCTGACGGCGGCGCTGCTGGTGTTCGTCGACGTGATGAAGGAGCTGCCGGCGACCCTGATCGTGCGCCCGTTCAACTTCGATACGCTGGCAGTGCGCGTCTGGCGTCTGGCGGCGGACGAGCGGCTGGCCGAGGCGTCGACGCCCGCGCTGGCGATCGTGCTGGTCGGCCTGGTGCCGGTGATCCTGCTCAGCCTCGCCATCGCCCGCTCCCGGGGCGGGGAGGCGGCCCCCTAACCCACTGCCTCGGTGCCGGCCTCCGTCTCCGCCGGGAGGCGGCAGACGAGCACCTTGTCGATGCGCTGGCCGTCCATGTCGACGACCTCGAAGCGCAGGCCGTCGCGTTCGAAGTGGTCGCCTTCCGCCGGGATGCGGCCGAGCTGCGTCAGCACCATGCCGGCCACCGTCTGATAGCCGTGCTGCTCCGCCAGCTCGATCAGCGGTGTCTCGCCGATCCGCTCGCGGAACTCGTCGAGCGGGAGCGTCCCGTCGAGCAGCCACGTGCCGTCCTCGCGCTGAACCGCGCCGGAGTCGCGCGCATCGGCCAGGACGGCGTCGCCCACGATCGCCCGCAGCACGTCCGAGAGCGTGATCAGCCCCTCGACGCTGCCGTACTCGTTGACAACGAGCGCGATCTGCTGGCCGGTCTGCTGGAAGAGCTCGAGCAGGCGCGCGGCGCGCAGGCTCTCGGGCACGAACAGCGGCTGGAAGAGCGCGGCCCGCAGGTCGGGCGGCTTGCCGTCGAGCGCGCGCAGCCAGAGATCGCGAATCGAGACGACCCCCAGGACGTGGTCGAGGTCGCCCTGGTAGACCGGGAAATAGAAGTGGTCTGTGGCGGCCATGCGGCGCAGGCTCTCGGCGACCGGCTCGTCGATATCGATCGCCGCCATGGCGTAGCGGGGCGTCATCAGGTCGGCCGCGCGCTGCTCGCCGAGCCGGAAGACGTTCTCGACGATATCCTGCTCCATCTCCTCGAAGACGCCCGCCTCGGCGCCCTGCGCCAGCATCGCGGTGATCTCCTCCTCGGTCACCGGCGGCTCCTCGGGCGGTCGCACCCGCAGCAGGCGTACAACGAGCGAGGTCGAGCCGGTTAGCAGCGCGACGATTGGGCCGGCGAGGCGCGCCAGCAGCATCATCGGCCGGGCGACGGCGGACGCGATGCCCTCCGGATTGGTCAGCGCGATTCGCTTGGGCACCAGCTCGCCGAGCACGAGCGACAGGTAGGTGATCGCGACCACCACCACACCCACGCCGATCGCGTCGCTGTAGGGCTCGAGCGCCGGGATGTCGGCCAGCGCCGCCGCCAGCCCGCGCGAGATCGTCGAGCCGCCGAATGCACCCGCCAGGATCCCGACGAGCGTGATGCCGACCTGGATGGTCGAGAGGAAGCGGTCGGGCGACTCGGCGAGCTCGAGCGCCGCCTGCGCGCCCCTATCTCCCGCCTCGGCACGTAGCTGGAGGCGAGCGCGCCGCGCCGACACCACTGCCAGCTCCGACATCGAGAAGACGCCGTTGAGCACGATCAGCAGCAGCACGATGACGATTTCGGCGCTCAAGGCCGATCACCACCTCCACCCCGGCCGCCCGCTCGCCGCCCGCCACCCGCATCAGCAGAGGATAGCAGAGGGCGTGCTGGGGCCTCCGCGGGCCGGCCTGCCCCGCGCGACCCTCACCGCGCCGCCCGCCCGAATCGCCCGGCCACGACGCGGCCCCCGCCGACGCCGGCCCCTCGGGGCTCCGACGAGTGG
>JBHOQZ010000731.1:0-5461 GCA_042408635.1 Chloroflexota bacterium | reverse complement strand
ATGAGGAGGAAGTTGCTGGCGCTGACGGCCTGGCTCCACAGCGCCAGCACCACCAGGGGCAGCCGCCGCGCCATCAGGCCCGCCAGGAAGTCGCTGGCTCCATAGGCGGCGCTCGCCGCCAGCGCCAGCAGGAGCGCGGCTATCGGCCGGCGCCCGGCTAGAGCCTGGCGATGAGGTCGAACATGCCCCGCGCCGCATCGCCGGGTGTCATGCCGGTCAGTGGGAGCGGCGAGGCGAGGACGTGGACGTCGCCCAGATCCAGCAGCGCCCGCACGCGCGCCGCGATCGCCGCGTCGTCGCCCCAGATGACGAGCGTGTCGGCCATGGCGTCGCTGAACTCGCCCTGGAGCGCCGCGGCGAAGCCCGCGTCCGCGAACATGCGCTGGTAGAACGGCAGCCGCGGGTAGAGCGCGAACTGCTCGCGTGCCGCGCGGCGCACCGCTGCCCCGTCCGTGCTGCGGGCGATGATCGTGTGTGCGACGAGCGGCGGCACCGGCCGGCCCGCCCCCTCGGCGCCCGCCTGCAACGCGGGCAGCGCCGTCTCGCGCAGGTAGGCCGGGGGGCAGAGCCAGCTAATCGCCCCGTCGGCCACCTCGCCGGCGAGCCGGAAGGCGTTGCGGCGCAGCGCCGAGATCATCACCGGGGCGAGCTGGTTGCTCCCGCCCGCCGCGGCCGTGCCACCGGCGGGCAGCGCGACCTGGGCATGGACCCGGTAGTACGCACCGTCGAAGTCGACGCGCCCTGCCAGCGCGCCCTTGAGGACGGTCACGTACTCGCGCAGGTGCTCGAGGGGCTGTCCCATGTCGAGGCCGAACATCCCCTCGATCGTCGGGCGGTGGCTCGGTCCGACGCCGAGCGTGAACCGGCCCGGCGCGAGGGCGCAGACGACGAGCGTCTGCTGAGCCAGCGCCAGCGGGTGGCGCGGGTAGGTCGGCACGATGGCGGTGCCGAGCCGGATTCGGCTCGTGACTGCCGCCGCGGCCGCCAGCACCGTGATCCCGTCCGGGCCGGCGCCGCCCGTGGTGAGCCAGGCGGCCGCCACGCCGGCGCGCTCCGCCTGCACGATCAAGTCGAGCGTGTCGCGGGCATCGCCCCCGCGCAGTGCCAGCCCAACCCGCCCGCCTTCGCGACCGTGATCCACCTCTCGACCCCCTTCGGGTAACGTCGTCGCTGCCTTGGGCCGCTCCGCCCCAGCTACCGCCTGCCGCTCGCGTCGATCGGGCAGCCGCTGCGCGAGGCTGAGCTGGGCCAGCTGCTTATCCGAGCCGGCGGCGCCACCCGATCCCGGCAACGACGCGGGCTGCACCCGGCGGCCATCGGCCCTACACCTCTCTATCTTGCCATGTCTGCCCCGGCGGCCGGGACGCCGACGGCCGGGCGGTCGATCGGGGGCGCGCCCGCAGCCTCAGCTCGACTTGCCACGTGCCGCCGACGCCGAGCAGCGGCCGGGCCGGTAGGGTTCGAGGCGGGGGTCGGGCGTTCCGGTCAGCTCGGCTGCCACGACCCGCCCCCAGAGCGGCCCGAGCGTGACGCCGCTGTGGGACACGACGGCGTAGACGTTGGCCGCGCCCGGCACGGGGCCGATCAGCGGCAGGCCGTCGGGCGGCATCGGTCGCATGCCCACCCGCACCGCCTCGACCCGCGCCAGCCCGAGCGCCGGCAGCAGCCCCGCTCCCTCGCGCAGCAGCGCCGCCCCGGCGCGCGCCAGCTCGGCCCCGTCGCCCGGCACCCGGGGCGACCCCGGCGCGGCCGGCAGCACGGCAGCGGCGGCGGCCTGGTCGTGCTGCTCGGAGCCGAGCATGATGCGCCCGCCACCGTCGGGGCGCAGGTGGTAGCCGGGGCCGTGCACGACGTGGCGCAGCGACGTCGGCGCGGGTGCCGTGATCGCCAGCAGCCCCGGCACCCGTCCCAGCGGCAGGTCGAGGCCGGCGAGCCGCGCCACCTCGTCGCTGCGCGGCCCGGCGCACAGCACCACACCGTCGACGCCGATCCACTCGACCGCCGCGCCGGCGGCCGCGACCTTGCGCACGCTCACCTCGGCGATCCGCTCGCCCGTGCGTCGGACGTCGACCACCCGCGTGCCCCACCGGACGCGCGCGCCGTGGCGCTCGACCGCCGCGCGTAGGCAGGCCGTCACCAGCGGCGTCACCTCGGCCCAGCCCTCGCGCGGCGTGTGCACGACCGCGAGGGCGCGGCTGAAATCGAGGTCGGGTTCGATCTCGGCGGCCTGGTCCGGGGTGATCGACTCGACCGCGTAGCCCCAGGCGCGCAGCCGCTCGACGGTCCGCCCCAGTTCGGCGGCCGCGGCCTCGTCCCACGCGCCCGTCAGGCCGCCGTCGAAGTGGACCCACCCTCCGCCCAGCTCCTCGGCCAGCACCCGGTGCTCCGTCATGCTGGCGTGGTTGAGGTCGAAGTAGTCGCGCGGCGTCTTGCGGAAGGCGTTCAGCCAGGCGAAGGTCGCCCCCGAGGTGCCGCCCGCGGGCAGCCCCGCCTCGACCGTCACCACCTCGACCCCCGCCTCGGCCAGCCGATAGCTCACGCAGGCACCGACCACGCCGGCGCCGATCACCATCACCCGCATCCCGCGCACCCTCCGCCCTGTCTCATCGCCGTCTGGCGGGCAGTATAGCGCGCCGGACACGACTCGCACCGGCTACACTTTCCGTGACGGCCGGGGTCAGGGTGCCGTCCGGGCGGCGCGGCCCGGTCGCGGTGGTCTGCGCGGGGGGCGGGTAGGCGGCGCCTGGATCGGGATCGCTCGGGCCTCGGGCGCGGGCGGGACGGCGTGGCAGGAGGTGGCAGCGTGAAACGGGTGGGGATCGCGACGATCGGGCAGGCACCGCGCACCGACGTGGTGCCGCTGATGCGCCGCTACCTGGGTGAGGCCGAGGTGATCGAGCGGGGCGCGCTCGACGACCTCGACGCGGCTGCCTGCCGCGAGTTGGCGCCGTCGCCGGGCGAGCCGGTGCTCGTCACGCGGCTGCGCGACGGCACCGAGGTCAAGATCGGCAAGCGGGCGGTCACGCCGCGCCTCCAGGTCGCGGTCGACGCGCTCGAGTCGGCGGGCGCCGACCTCTGCGTCATCCTCTGCACGAGCCACTTCCCGCTCCAGAGCCGGCGGCTGCTGGTCGAGGCGGGGCCGGTCGTCGATGGGGTATTGCGCACGCTGGCGGCCGGGCGGCGGCTGGGGATGGTCATGCCGGCCCCTGAACAGGTCGATGGCTACCGCGAGGCGGCCGCGGCGGTGACCTGGGCCTCGCCCTATGCAGCCGGTGAGGCGGGCGAGCAGGCGTGGCGGCGCGCGGCCGAGGCGCTGCGGGCGGCCGGAGTCGACCTCGTCTACCTCAACTGCATGGGGATGCGGCCGGAGCAGAAGGCGCTGGTGGCGCGCGTCGCGGGCGTGCCGGTCGTGCTTGCCAACACCCTGGTCGCGCGCGTCGTCGCTGAGCTCCTGTAGGAGGCATGGACCGTCGGTTACGGAGGGGCGGAGCCCGCATCCGAGATCGTGCGGCGGGCCGAGGCGTGGCTCGAGGCGGGTTGCCGCCGGGCTGCCCGGTCAGGCAAGGCGTTTCTGGCCGACGAGCTCACGGGCGCACCGCTTTGACGCGGCGACTCCGCGGCCGGCTTGTCCCGCTGCTGGCCCGGCGGTACAATGCCAGCAGGGGTAGTCCATGCTCGGCTGCCCCCGGAGGGGTCATGCCGACACGACGCGCAGCCGCCGCGGCCAGGCCGGAGATCACGCCGGTCGTCGAGGAATACCTCGCGACGATCTACCTGCTCGGCAGCGAGGGGGAGCCCGTGATCGGGGCGCGCCTCGCCCGCCGACTCGGCGTGGCGCCCGCGTCGGTGACGGAGATGCTCAAGCGGCTCCAGGCGGCCGGCCTGGTGCGCCTAACGCCGACCAAGGCGATCGAGTTGACCGAGGTCGGCTATCCGCTGGCCGAGGCGCTGGTGCGCCGGCACCGCCTTGCCGAGCGCTGGCTCACCGACGAACTCGGGCTCGACTGGTCGGAGGCGCAGGGTGAGGCGGCGAAGCTTCGCCACGCCCTCTCGCCGCGCGTCGAGGAGCGGCTGGCCGCGTCGCTGGGCGAGCCCGAGACCTGCCCCCACGGCAACCCGATCCCCGGCCGCGCCGGGCGCCGGCCGCGCGGCGGCGTGGCGCTCGCCCGCGCCGAACTGGACGTCGCGCTGGTGGTCGACCGGATCGGCGAGCGGCTCGAGCAGGATCCGGAGGCGCTGAGGGCGATCGAGGCCGCCGGAATCGTCCCTGGTGTGCGGCTCTACGTGCGCGCGATCGACGAGGTGGCCGGCACGGTGACGATCGAGCGCGCCGGCCGGCGGGCAACGCTCCCGCTCGAGGCCGCGCGCGGCATCTTTCTGCGCGACCCGCTGCCACCCGACGCCGAAACGGACGACGCCGAGGCCGACGCCGACTCGACCTACGTGGTCGATGTCGCCTCGGTCGACGGCTGGTGCCGCGCGCACCACCAGCGCGGCGACCGCTTCGAGATCGGCCACTGCTCGCCGAGCGGCCTCTGCGTCGAGGCGCTGGCGGCGCTGCACCCCCGGCTCGAACAGATCCGCCGCCGCGCCCGCGCCGGCGGCCCGACCGTTGCCGACATCCCCTGCCCGGAGGATGGCACGGTCACCTTCCGCGTCGAGTTCAAGCGCACCGCGAAATAGCGCCGCCCCGCCCTCGGCAGCGCTATTTCGCGCCCGGCGGCGGAGTTGTGTGTTGCCCGCGTGTCCGGTCTGCCCGGCCGAAACCGCGCCGGGCAGGGCAAAGAAAAACCCGTCCGGCGGTCAGCGGGCGGGTTCAGCGTCGTTCCGGGCTAGCCGGGTTGGGCGGTCGTCAGCGGAAGTCGCCTTTGTCGAGGCGGTTGCCCTCGGCGACGTTCGGCGGCGGCGCGATCGAGAGCGCGGTCAGCGCGTCCCAGTTGATCTTCGTCACCAGGTCGCTCGGGGTCGACTCGGAATCGAAGCCCATCACCTCGGCCTGGAGCGCCTCACGCGCCGAGACCATCATGTCCACGAACAGCGCGTCCTCGCGCGGGTCCAGCGTGCCCCGAAACGCGATCAGCTTCTCCCCGAATGCGCGCGTCTGCTCTGCGGTGGGTTGATCGGGCGCCACCGACATCGCTCTTCCTCCTTGTCTTACGTCCCCGGTGATCCGGGTCTCGGCTCCCGCGCCCGCCCGCCACCGTCTTTCAGGCTGGTGGAGCGGGATGTCAGGGACCATGCGGTCGACCCGGACCTCCCCGGACCTAGGGTAGCACGATCCGACGCCCCGGACTGTCGCACGCTTGACAGAGCCGGCCCACCCGCGCCGCCCGCGCCGTTGGGGCCGACGGCGCGGTGCATGCTCCAGCCGACCATGAGCGGGCGCATCTCATCGGTGGTGACATGCGTCTGGCCCAGCTCACGCGACGAGCTCAGGACGATCTGGGCCAGCTCCAGCAGC
>JBHOQZ010000729.1:0-2301 GCA_042408635.1 Chloroflexota bacterium | reverse complement strand
GCCCGGTCGCTCGGCTACCACCCGGTGGGCTTCGTGAGCGAGACCGGCGAGACCGAGTTCGAGGGGCTGCCGGTGCTGGGCGGGCTGGCGAGCATCGGATCGGCGGTGCGGCTCCACCAGGTCGACAAGGTGATCATCGCGGTGCCGGGGCTGACTAACGCCGAGCTCGAGGAGCTGATCGGCCGCTGCGCGGGCGCCGACGCCGCGATCCGCATCTACCCCGAGCAGTTCCATCTCATGTCGAACGCGGCGCGGCTCGAAGACGTCGGCGGGCTGCCGCTGGTGACGGTGCGCGAAATCCGGCTCAAGGGCCACAACATCGTCCTCAAGCGCCTGCTCGACCTGGTCGGCAGCGCGGTGGGGCTGGTGCTGCTCTCCCCGCTGCTGCTCCTCTGCGCGGTGCTCGTCAAGCTCACCTCGCCCGGGCCGGCGTTCTTCATCCAGGAGCGCGTCGGCCTGGACGGTCGCCCGTTCAAGCTGATCAAGTTTCGCACGATGCGGGTGGACGCCGAGAGCGAGACCGGGCCGGTCTGGACGACGCCGGACGACCCGCGGCGGACGCGGTTCGGCGCGTTCCTGCGGCGCTACTCGATCGACGAGCTGCCGCAGCTCATCAACGTCTTGCTGGGCGAGATGAGCCTGGTCGGCCCGCGCCCCGAGCGGCCGCACTTCGTCGAGCAGTTCCGGCTGGTCGTGCCGCGCTACTACGAGCGCCACCACGAGAAGGCGGGCATCACCGGCTGGGCGCAGGTGAACGGCCTGCGCGGCCAGTGCAGCATCGAGGAGCGCACCGCCTATGATCTGTGGTACGTTGAGAACTGGACGCTCTGGCTCGACATCAAGATCCTCGTCAAGAGCGTCGTGATGATCTTCTCCGATCCCAACGCCTACTGAGGCCACCTCCCGATGGACGATCTGTGGCTCGTGGTGGGCCTGGGCAACCCCGGCCCGGCCTATGCGAAGACGCGCCACAACGTGGGGTTCCAGGTGCTCGACCTGCTGGCCGAGCGCCACGGCGGCAGCTTCAAGCGCGGCCGGGCCAACTGCCACACCGCCGAAATCCGGCTGGGGGGCCGGCGCGTCGTCCTCGCCAAGCCGCAGACCTGGATGAACCTCTCGGGCGAGGCCGTGCAGCCGCTCCTGCAGTGGTACAAGCTGCCGCCCGAGCGGCTCATCGTCGTCTACGACGACTCGGACCTGCCGCTGGGCCGGATCCGCATCCGCGAGCAGGGCAGCGCTGGCGGCCACAACGGCGTGAAGTCGGTGATCCAGCGGCTGTGCACCAACGCCTTCCCGCGCGTGCGCGTGGGGATCGGCGCGCGCGCCAACGCGGACCAGGTCAGCCACGTGCTGGGGCAGTTCCGGCGCGACGAGGAGCCGGTCATCGCCGAGGCGCGCGAGCGCGCCGCCGACGCCGTCGAGGCGATCGTGGCCGAGGGCGTGGTGGCCGCGATGAACCGCTTCAACGCCAACGGCAGCGCCGCGTCGGCACCCGCCCCGGCCGCTCGCACCGGCCGCGAACCGGCCTGAGCCGACCTGCCACCGACCAGCAGGGCGCCGCCGCGCCGGCCTGCCCCTGGCTACCGCCCCCTTGCCCGGCCAACCTGCCCTGGCGCGACCAAGGCCGGTGCATGGGCGTTGCCGCCGGCCCGCCCCTCGGCCTGACCGGTGCCGGCCGGCGCCCGCCTCGGTGTGGGCTCGGCGCGCGTCTCGCGTCGGGCGGCGTGGGTTTCAGTTGTGCGGGGTGAGCTGCGGCTTGAGCGTCGCCAACACCTCGCGCATGCCGCGCCGCGCCTCCGCCTCGTCTTCGCACCAAAGGCGCACCAGCGCGAGGAGCGACCGCGCCTGCTCGGGCGTGATGCGGAAGCGCACCGTGCCCCCGCGTGGCGGTGAGACGTCGACCAGCACGCGGTTGGTCAGATCGTCGGGGCAGTCGGCGTCGAGGATGACGGGCATGAGGCGGCGGAACTGCTCGACCGGCATCAGCACCGTGACCGGGTAGACGGTGCCGCTGGGCGAGGGCGGCAGATCGTCGAACATCGGGCGCGCTCCTCCGGGCGCCTGGAAGACGGGCCGGTTGGCGCGGGGCGCGCAGACCGGGCGGTCGGCAGTGTAACATGGTCGAGCCGACTGTATAATGCGGCCACCCGAACCGAGGAGGCGGCAGTGCAGACAGGGGAGCGGCAGCGCGGCGCGGTACCGGCCGTCGATGCACCCGCGTCGCCCACTGGACCGGCAACGAACGGGTCCGGCAACGGCGCCGCCCGCCCACCCGGTCCCGACGACGCCGCGATCCGCCCC
>JBHOQZ010000728.1:0-3612 GCA_042408635.1 Chloroflexota bacterium | reverse complement strand
GGCTGATGTGGTCCAGCTCGATGTTGGTGATGACCGCCACGTCCGCCCAGCTCCAGGCCAGGCCACCCCGGACATGCCGCCGCGCGCCGTCTCGATCACGCCGCCCCGCTGCTCGGTGCTCGGCCTCGACATCGCGGGGATCAACCTCGTGCTCGAGGACATCGCCCGGCCGATCACCGAGCAGCGGGGCGGCGTGATCGAGACGGCGCGCGGCGGCATGTCCGGGGTGGCCTGGCCTGGAGCTGGGCGGACGTGGCGGTCATCACCAACATCGAGCTGGACCACATCAGCCAGAACGGCATCGAGAGCCTCGAGGACATCGCCCACATCAAGGCGCTGGTTGCGGAGCGGGTGCGCGAGGGCGGCGCGCTCGTGCTCAATGCCGACGACCGTCACGCCGCCGCGCTGGCCGAGAACCGCTTCGTGAAGCGCGCGCCGCGGCGGATCGTCTACTTCTCGCTCCACGCCGACCACGTGCTCGTGCGCCGGCACCGCGACGCCCGCGGCGCCGCCAACTTCCCGCGCGACGTCTGGCTGGCCGAGGCAATTGACCAAGCTGAGCAGTCGGTCGCCCGCATTGATGCCATCCCGGCCACGCTCGCCGGGACGTGCACGTTCCAGATCACCAACGCGCTCGCCGCGCTGGCGGCCTGTCACGCCGCCGGACTCGACGCCGACACGGTCGCCGCGGCGCTTACCAGCTTCGGCGCTGACGCCGAGGCGCACCACCCCGGCCGGATGAACCTCTACAGCGTGCCCACGCCCGAGGGCGGCGTGGCGATCGCCATCCTCGACGACGGGCACAACCCGCACGCCTTCGAGGCGGTGGGGTGGGTGATCGACGGCTGGGACGGCGGCCGGTTCACAGGCGTCGTCAACGTGCCGGGTGACCGGGCAGACCGACTGATCGAGGCGGTCGGTCGCGTGGCGGCGGAGGTCTTCGACCTGGTGATCGTGCGCGAGGACGTCGACACGCGCGGCCGGGCACCCGACGAGGTGGCGGCGCTCCTCTGCCGCGCGAGCCGCCAGGCGGCCCTCGGCAAGGACTGCCGCGTGGTGCGCAACGAGCGGGTGGCGGTCGCCACCGCCCTGCGCGAGCTCTGGCCGGGCGAGGTCGTCGTCGCCTTCGACGATGATCTCGAGGGCGTGCGGGCGGTGCTCGCGCAGGTGGGGGCGCAGCCCGTCGCCGCGACCGATGCGCTCGCCCGGCTGGCGGCGGCCCGGCGGGCGCCGCTCAAGGAACGGTTCGCGTGAACCGCAATCCGGGGCGGCCGGTGAGGGGGCTGGCGGCGCGGCGCGCCGCGAGCTGGAGGACGAGATCGGCGCGCGGGCTGCCCGGCCCGAGCCGGTGGGGACGATCCTCGGCTCGGTCGCGCAATTGACGGTGCGGAACCACGTCGTCCTCGCCACGGGCATGCACCTCGGTCCGAGCCACCGCGAGCCGACGGAGCTGGTCGAGGCCGTGCCGCGGCCGATCGCGGAGGTCTACGCGCAGCTCCGGCGCGGCGAGATCGTCGAGAGCCAGACGATGCCGCACTGCTCCTCTGCGAGCCCGTCATCCGGGCCGCCGAGCTCGGTCGGCCGCGCCACGCCGAGCCGACGGCGCCGGCGGGCGACACAGGTTAGGCGGCGCCCGGGCGGCCAGGGCTTGGCGGCGCGGAACACAGCCACGCCAGGCCGCCCGGGCGCCAGCAGTTGACCGGTCGGGCTACCACCCTGCTCCCCCGCCGAGCTGGTGACGCCGCGCCGGCTCGCGGAGTGGCGGCGGGCGCTGGCGGAGACAGGCGGCGGCATGGGCAACGGTGCCGGGGACAGGGTCGGCGCCTGCGCCGTCGACGCCGCCGGGCACACAGCCGCCGTCGTCTGGATTGGCGGCACGGAGTGGTAGCGCCCCGGCCGCGTCGGCGACAGCCCGCTGTCCGTCTGCGGCTTCTGGGTCGACGACCTGGTCTACGCGGCGGTGGCGACGAGCGTCGGCGAGGACCTGATGCGCGTGCTAATAGCCGCGACGGCGCTCCGGCTGGGCAGCCAATGCCCCGGCCCTGTCCTACGCCGACCGCACCGAGGCCGAGGCCGGGCCGGTGGTGGCGATCTTCGAGCCGGGGTGCGCGGGCCGGAGCTCACCGACCCGGGCGGGGTCGCCCGGGTCGGTCGGGCGTGCTGGCCGGCGTATCGGGTACAGCTTCTACAGGAGAGGCGCCGGGGGCGGGCCGGGGCCGGAACATGGGGACACGGAGGGAGACGGCATGAGCAGGCGGCGGCCGGGCAGGCTGATCATCGTCGGCGGGCACGAGGCCAAGGACGGCGACAGGTCACGCACCATCCTCGAGGAGATCGCCCGGCGCGGTGAGCGCGAGCGCGGCCATCTGCTGATCGTGACCGTGGCCACGCAACACCCGGAGGCGGTCGCCGCGGAGTACACGCGCCTGTTCCGCGAGCTAGGCGTGCGCGAGCTCGAGGTGCTCGACATCCGCGAGCGCGAGGATGCCCGGTCCGAGGCCGCGAGCGACGCCTCGGTCGTCTTCTTCACAGGCGGCGACCAACTGCGGATCACTAGCCAGGTCGGCGACAGATCGGTGTTCCGCTGCATGCTCGAGCGGTACGAGCAGGGTCTGACGATCGCGGCGACATCGGCCGGCGCCGCGGCCATGCCAGCCACGATGATCGTCGTCGGCCCCGGCGACACCTCGAATGAGATCAGCGCGCTCGCGATGGCGCCGGGTCTGGGGCTGATCGACGGGGGTGGTGATCGACAGCCACTGCGCCGAGCGGGTCCGCTTCGGACGGCTGCTGGGCGCCGTGGCGCAGAACCCGCGCAACCTCGGCCTGGGTTATCGAAGAGGACACGGCGATCGTCGTCGAGGGGCGCGACAGCGTCCGGGTGATCGGTTCGGGCGCCGTCCACGTCGTCGACGGCAGCGGCGTCAGCTACTCCAGCCTCTCCGAGGCGAACCCTGGGGGCGTGCTGAGCATCGTCGGCGTCACCGTGCGCGTCCTCGGCCAGGGCGACGGCTTCGACCTGCGTGAGCGCCACCCGGAGCAGCCGCCACCCCAGCATGGGGGGCGGGCTGGGGTGGCAGATCTCGGGCTGGGGTGGGCGCTCCTACTGCTTGCAGGCGCTCACCATGAGGGTTGCCGTGTCGGCGTCGTTGGCGACGGGCTGGATCGAGGCCGACTGGATGCCCATTGGTTGGAACGGCGGCACCGCCTGCAGCGCCGGCTGGGAGAGGTGCAGCTGGTAGCAGCCTACGAACGTCTGCGTGCTGCCGTCGGTCTGCGTCGATACGAGCGTGACCGGCACCGACCAGTAGAGCTGCCCGGCGCCGACCCCGCTCGTCACCGTGCCCATCGTCACCTCGACGGACTTCGTGTTGGCGTAGCCCTGCTGGAACTCCCCAAACGCCGGCACCGCACCGCGCTGGACCGCCCCCGGCTCCCAGTACGAGTAGGCGCGCACGTACTGGCGCGCGTTGATCGCGCTGTAGAGCGAGGTGATCACATCCTGGGCCGTGCTGCGGTCGTCGACGTAGTCGGGCGAGGGCTGCGCCCGCACCGCCGGCGCCGTGGACGGGGCCGGGTCGACCACCGCGGCCGCGAGCGCGCTGCCGCCCA
>JBHOQZ010000727.1:0-7475 GCA_042408635.1 Chloroflexota bacterium | reverse complement strand
CCGCCGTGCGGATCGCCGTGTCGGCCAGGCCCTTGCGGGCGCCGTGGGTCGAGATGAAGTACTCCAGCACCGTCAGCCCGTCGCGGAAGCTCGACTTGATCGGCAGATCGATGATCCGGCCGTTCGGCGCCGCCATCAGGCCGCGCATCGCCGCCATCTGGGTGAGCTGCTGGATATTCCCCTTGGCGCCCGAGGTCGTCATCATGTAGATCGAGCCGTAGGGGTCCAGCGACTGCTGCACCGCCGCCGTCACCCGGTCGCGCGCCTCGGTCCAGATGTCGATCGCGCTCTGGTAGCGCTCCTCCTCGGTGATCAGGCCGCGCCGGTACTCGCGCTGGATCCGCTCGATCTTCTCGTCCGCCTCGCGCAGGATCTGCTCGCGCTCGGGTGGCCGCTGGATATCACTGATCGCGATCGTGATCCCCGAGCGCGTCGCGTACGTGAAGCCGATCCGCTTGATGTCGTCGACGAGCTGCGCCGTGGCCTCGGTGCCGAACGCCTCGTAGCAGTCCGCCACCACCCCGCGCAGCAGCTTCTTGTCCATGGTATAGTTGCGGAAGCGCAGCGCCTCGGGCAGGATCTCGTTGAAGATCACCCGCCCCACGGTCGTGTCGATCAACTCGTAGCCGTCGCCCGAGCCCCACCCGTCTGCGCCGGGTACCCCCTCACCCGAGCCCGCCGCCTCGCCCGGCCGGGTGTAGTTCTTCCAGGTCGCCGGCACCCGCACCTTGATCCGCGCCTGCAGATCGATCTGGCGCAGATCGTAGGCGAGCCGTGCGTCGGCGGTGCTGTAGAACACGCGGCCCTCGCCGCGCGCGCCGGGCTTGTCCACCGTCATGTAGTAGCAGCCCAGCACCATGTCGAGAGAGGGCGCCACGATCGGCTCACCGCTCGAGGGCGACAGCAGGTTGTAGGTGCTCAGCATCAGCGTGCGCGCCTCGTCCTGGGCGGCCTGCGACAGCGGCACGTGCACCGCCATCTGGTCGCCGTCGAAGTCGGCGCCGAACGCCGCGCAGACCAGCGGGTGGATCTGGATCGCCGAGCCGTCGATCAGCACCGGCTCGAACGCCTGGATGCCGAGGCGGTGCAGCGTCGGCGCCCGGTTCAGCAGCACCGGGTGCCCCTTCACCACCTCCTCCAGCACGTCGAACACCTCGGGCTTCTGCCGCTCGACCAGGCGCTTGGCGCTCTTGATGTTGTGCGCAAACTGCCGCTCGACCAGCCGCCGCATCACGAACGGCTTGAACAGCTCGAGCGCCATCTTCTTCGGCAGGCCGCACTGGTGCAGCTTCAGCGTCGGCCCCACCACGATCACCGAGCGCCCCGAGTAGTCCACGCGCTTGCCCAGCAGGTTCTGGCGGAACCGCCCCTGCTTGCCCTTGAGCATGTCCGAGAGGCTCTTGAGCTTGTGGTTCGACGAGCCCGACACCGCCCGGCCGCGCCGGCCGTTGTCGATCAGGCTGTCGACCGCCTCCTGGAGCATGCGCTTCTCGTTGCGGATGATGATCTCCGGCGCGCCCAGGTCGAGCAGCCGCTTGAGGCGGTTGTTCCGGTTGATCACCCGCCGGTAGAGGTCGTTGAGGTCGGAGGTCGCGAAGCGGCCGCCGTCGAGCTGCACCATCGGGCGCAGGTCCGGCGGCAACACCGGCAGCACCGTCAGGATCATCCACTCCGGCCGGTTGCCGCTGCGGCGGAACGCCTCCACCACCCGCAGCCGCTTGGTCGCCTTCTTCCGCCGCATCCCCGAGCCGGGCGAGTTGCGGATCTCGTTGCGCAGCTCATCGCGGAGCTGCTCGAGGTCGATAGCCGCGATGATCTCGCGCACCGCCTCGGCGCCCATCCCCGCCTTGAAGATGTGTAGGTGTCCCCAGCGATCCTGCAGATCGCGGTACTGCCCCTCGGTGAGGAGCTTCAGCGGTGCCAGGTCCATGAGCTGGCGGCGCTGCTCCTCGTACTCCTCGCGCAGCTTGGTCGCCTCGCCGGTCTGCTTGCCGGCGAGCTGGTCGCGCTCCTCGAGCGTCTGGTGCCGCTTCTGGTCGATGTCCGCGTCGAAGCGGTAGTTCACGTCCTGCTTGTCCGAGTCGGCGCGCTGCTGCGCCGCCGTCAGGCGCTGCTCGGCCAGGTCGGCCAGGCTCGCGATCCGCTCGCTGTTGACCATCGCGCCGGCTGGCACGATCACGTCGCTCCCCCAGGCGATCGGCTCCTCGGGGGTCGTGCCCCTGGCGGCATCGAGCTGTGCCTTGAGCTCCTCCGCCTCGGCGCGGATCTCGGCGCGCTCGCGCTCGAGCCGCTCGTCGATCGCCGCGAGCTCTTCTGCCCGGCGCGCGTTCAGCGCGTCGATCTGCTCGGAGAGGGCGGCCTCCAGCTCCTCGATGTGCTTGCGCGTCGCCGCATCCGCGCGCGCGAGCTTCACATTCATCTCCTCCTCGAGGCTCTGCAGCGCGCGCTGCCGCGCCTCGTCGTCGACGGAGATGATGATGTAGGAGGCGAAGTAGAGCACGCGCTCGAGCTCGCGCGGGCTCTTGTCGAGCAAGAGGCCGATGCGCGAGGGCGTGCCCTTCACGAACCAGATGTGGCTCACCGGCGAGGCGAGCGTAATGTGCCCCATCCGCTCGCGCCGCACCTTGGCGCGCGCCACCTCGACGCCGCACTTGTCGCAGACGATCCCCTTGAACCGCACGCGCTTGTACTTGCCGCAGTAGCACTCCCAGTCCTTGGTCGGACCGAAGATGCGCTCGCAGAAGAGCCCGTCCTTCTCGGGCTTGAGCGTGCGGTAGTTGATCGTCTCGGGCTTGGTCACCTCCCCGTAGGACCAGGACTGGATCTTCTCGGGCGAAGCGAGGCTAATCCGGACGGCGTCGAAATCGTTGACTTCCAGCATGCAGTGGTTACTCCTAGATCCTCGTCCCTAGTCCCGGAACTCGGGGCCGAGGCGGTCGGCCAGGTCGAACGGCGCCTCCTCGGCCTGGGTCTCGTCGACGATGGTCAGGCGATCCTCGTCCTCGTTGAGCACCTCGACCGCCAGCGCCAGGCTCTGCAACTCCTTGACCAGCACCTTGAACGACTCGGGCACGCCCGGCTCCATGATGTCCTCGCCCTTGACGATCGCCTCGTAGGTCTTGACGCGCCCGACCACGTCGTCCGACTTGACCGTCAGGATCTCCTGGAGGATGTGCGCCGCGCCGTAGGCCTCGAGCGCCCACACCTCCATCTCGCCGAACCGCTGGCCACCGAACTGCGCCTTGCCCCCCAGCGGCTGCTGGGTGATGAGGCTATAGGGGCCCGTCGAGCGCGCGTGGATCTTGTCCTCCACCAGGTGGATCAGCTTGAGCATGTAAATCTGCCCGACCGTGACCTCCTGGTCGAACGGCTCGCCCGTGCGCCCGTCGCGCAGCACGATCTTGCCGTGCTTGGGCAGCCCGGCGCGCTCGAGCAGCTCCTCGATGTCGACCTCGGTCGCCCCGTCGAACACCGGCGTGGCCACCTTGATGCCCAGCTTCTCGGCCGCCCAGCCCAGGTGCGTCTCCAGGATCTGACCCACGTTCATGCGCGAGGGCACGCCGATCGGGGTGAGGATGATGTCCACGGGCGTGCCGTCCGGCAGGTAGGGCATGTCCTCCCGCGGCAGGATCCGCGAGACCACGCCCTTGTTGCCGTGGCGCCCGGCCATCTTGTCGCCTTCCTGGATCTTGCGCTTCTGCGCGATCGACACCCGCACCAGCTCGTTCACCCCCGGCGGCAGCTCGGGGTGATCCTCGCGCGTGAAGTGCTTGACGTCGACCACCTTACCGTACTGGCCGTGCGGCACCCGCAGCGAGGTGTCCTTCTCCTCGCGCGCCTTCTCACCGAAGATCGCGCGCAGCAGCCGCTCCTCGGCGGTCAGCTCCGTCTCGCCCTTGGGCGTGATCTTGCCGACCAGGATGTCGCCCGCCTTGACCTCGGCGCCGATACGGATGATGCCGTTCTCGTCGAGGTCGCGTAGCGCCTCATCGCCCACGTTGGGGATGTCGCGCGTGATCTCCTCGGGGCCGAGCTTGGTGTCGCGCGCCTCGACCTCGTGCTTCTCGATGTGGATCGAGGTGAAGCGGTCCTCGCGCACCAGGTCCTCCGAGAGGATGATCGCGTCCTCGAAGTTCCAGCCCTCGAAGACCATGAAGGCGACCAGCACGCTCTGGCCGAGCGCCAGCTCCCCGTTCTGGGTCGACGAGCTGTCGGCCAGCACGTCCCCGCGCCGGACGACGTCGCCCACGCGCACGATCGGCTTCTGGTTGATGCAGGTGCCCTGGTTGCTGCGCAGGAACTTCAGCAGCGGATAGTGCCGCTCCGTGCCGTCCTCCTCGCGCACCACCACGCGCCGCGCCGTCGCCGAGATCACCGTGCCGCCCTCGCGCGCTAGCACGATCTGGCCCGAGTCACGCGCGGCCTGGCGCTCCATGCCCGTGCCCACCAGCGGCGACTGCGGCCGCAAGAGCGGCACCGCCTGGCGCTGCATGTTCGCGCCCATTAGGGCGCGATTGGCGTCGTCGTGCTCGAGGAACGGGATGAGCGCGGTCGCCACCGAGACGATCTGCTTGGGCGAGACGTCCATGTACTGGACGAGCTCGGGGCTGACGATCGCGAACTCCTCCTTGTAGCGCACCTCGACCTGGTTGTCGGCGAACTCCCCACGCTCGTTGAGGCGCGAGTTCGCCTGCGCGATGTACAGCTCGTCCTCGACATCCGCCGAGAGATAGACGATGTCATCCGACACGTAGGGCCGGATGCGGAACTGACGCCGGCCGGTCGCCACCAGCCGCTCCGCCAGCGCCCGGTCGATCTCGGTGCCGCGGTCCGCGATCACCTCGCCGGTGGCCGGGTCGAGCACGCGCTCGCCGAGCGTGCGCCCGAGCAGCGCGTCCACGCGCGCGTCCACGTGGCTGATCACGCGCCGGTACGGCGTCTCGATGAAGCCGTAGGGGTTGATGACGGCGTAGGTGGCGAGGCTGCCGATCAGGCCGATGTTCGGACCTTCCGGCGTCTCGATCGGGCAGATACGGCCGTAGTGGCTGTGGTGGACGTCGCGCACGTCCATGCCGGCGCGCTCGCGGTTCAGGCCACCGGGGCCGAGCGCGGAGAGGCGCCGCTTGTGCGTCAGCTCGGCCAGCGGGTTCGTCTGGTCCATGAACTGCGAGAGCTGGGAGCCGCCGAAGAACTCCTTGATGGCGGCCACCACCGGCCGGATGTTGATCAACGAGGCGGGCGTGGCCGAGTCGGCCTCGGTGATCGACATGCGCTCCTTGACGACGCGCTCCATGCGCAGGAGCCCGACGCGGAACTGCGTCTGGATGAGCTCGCCGACCGCGCGCACGCGCCGGTTGCCCAGGTGGTCGATGTCGTCGCTGTGGCCGTGGCCGTCGTTGAGGTCGATCATCGTGCGGATGATGACGATCAGGTCGGCCATGGTCAGCGTCCGCTCGGGCACCTGTGGCAGGTGACCGGCCGGGCGGCTGCCCGCGGTGGTCAGCGAGACCCCGCCGCCCTCGGCATCGCGGAAGTAGCCGCCGATGACCCCGGCATCGAAGCCGAGGCGCTTGTTGAGCTTGTGGCGGCCGACGCGGCCGAGGTCGTAGCGCCGGAAGTTGAAGAACAGCGAGCGCACCAGCGAGCGCGCGTTGTCGTCCGTGGCCGGGTCGCCCGGGCGCAGGCGCTTGTAGAACTCGAGCAGCGCGTCCTTGGCCGTGCGGGCCGTGTCGCGCGCGAGCGTCTCGCGCATGTAGTCGTGCTGGACGGCGGTCGTCTCGCCCGGGGTCGCCTCGATGATCGGGTGGATGCTGCCGCCCTCCCCGACGGCGAAGCGGATGGTGGGCCGCTCGCGGTCGGGCAGGTGGCGCGAGCGCGCCGCCTCGACCATGGCGATCAGATCCTCGTCGGGCAGGTCGGGCGCGAACGGCGCGGCGTTGCGGTCCCGGCCGGTCTTCTCCGCGATGAGCGCCGAGGCGCGCTCCCACGCCTCGTCGAGCGACTGGATGGCAGCCTCGTCCCCGTGGAGGAGCACTTTCCAGGCGCGGCGCAGCGCCTCGGGATCGTCGCGCACGAGCGTGGCCCAGCAGGCGCGCACGAGCGTGCTGACCGGGATCTTGCGCTTGCGGTCGACCTTGACCGAGAGCACGTCCTTATTAGAGGTCTCGAACTCGAGCCAGGCGCCGCGGTTGGGGATCAACTTGGTGAAGCAGAGCTTGCGGCCGGTCGTCGGGTCGTCCTCGAGTTTGAAGTAGGCGCCCGGGGAGCGGACGAGCTGGGAGACTACGACGCGCTCGGCACCGTTGATGATGAAGGTGCCGTTCTCGGTCATGATCGGGAAATCTCCCATGAAGATTTCCTGCTCCTTGACCTCGCCCGTCTGCTGGCTCTTGAGCTTGACGCGCACGCGCAAGGGCGCGGCATACGTCATGTCGCGCTCGCGGCACTCGATCTCGGAGTGCTTCGGCTCCCCGAAGGAATAGTCCTCGAACGTCAACTCGAGGCTCTTGCCGGTGAAGTCGCTGATCGGGGAGATCTCCTCGAACAGCTCCCGCAGACCCTCCCGCTTGAACCACTCGAACGAATCGAGCTGGACCTGGATGAGGTTGGGCATCGCCTGCACTTCACCCAGGCGCGAGTAGGTCCGCCGGCCGTTCCCATCGGGAACCAGCCCTGCCGCGGGCGTGACGGCGCTGATCGTCATGCGCTGCTTCTCCTTAACCAAACGGGACCGCAGAGATTCCAGAAACGCAAAGATAGCACAGAAAGGTGGCGGCTGTCAAGTGGCCTCAACAGCCGCCCCCCTTCTGTGCTGCGCTTTTCGATTGCCCACGCAGTATAGCAAATGGTTGCGCTTCTGCCAAGGCGAGCGGTCCGCAAGGCTCCCGCTCGGTCGGCCGTCTCAAGCAGGCGCCGACTCGATCCAGCACGTAGTCGCCGCATCGCCGCCCCGGGTGACGGACGTTGCCTAGGTATGCCTGTCGTCGGTCGCCGGACCGCGGCCCGGGGATGATGCAAGATGCGGAAATCGTGCGGGCATTCCCGTCGGCCGGTGGATGGAAGATGTCGGATAAACGTGGGGGTACGGTCGGCGGGCCACTCCCCGCCGGGTACCCGCTTGCGGGTGGAGTACCCGGCGCGCCGGTCGCCGTCGGCGGGCTGAGGGACGTTGTAAATTGCCACCGGCAACCGGCGCACCGGTTTCGGAACGTCTGCGAGCCGGTGCCAGGTGGGCGTGCCTTCGCGCGCTCTTCAGCCGCCCCGGGGCGCTGGGTGGCCTTGGTTCATGAGCCTTTCGAGTGCGGCGGCGGCCGCCGCCTGGTCGCTCCACGGTCGCTCCTCGGTGCCGAAGCACATCGAGCGCTCGTGCCCCTTGCCGCACAGCATCACCACGTCGCCCGGCTGCGCCAGCCGCACCGCGCGCTCGATCGCCGCGCCCCGGTCCGGCTCGCGCAGGAACCGATGGCGGCCGCCCG
>JBHOQZ010000726.1:0-1184 GCA_042408635.1 Chloroflexota bacterium | reverse complement strand
CGGGCGGCCGGGGCCAGCGAGCGCGAGCGCGCGGCGCGGGCGGTGCCGAACAGCTCGGCGTCGGTGAGCAGGAGCGTGCCCAGCTCCTCGCTGCGCCAGCCCTCGCCGGTGGAGCCGCGCACCAGGGTTACGGTGCCCGGGGCCGGCAGCGCCTCCAGGTCGTCGAGCGGCGCGAGCGGCAGGTCCTCGGCGCCGAACACCTCGGCCACGCGCTCGGCCTGGTGCGTCGCCACCACCACCCGCAGGCCCTCGACCGAGGCCGCGCGCACGTCGTCCAGCACGGCGCGCAGCCGGCCACCGTATGGCTGCGTGGCGATGGCGAGGCCGGTCAGGTCGAAGGCGCCCGCCTCGCACCCGCAATCGGGTACCGGGCCGGTCCAGGTGAGTTCCAGCGCCTGGACCCGAGCGCGGATCAGCGCCTCCAGCTCCTCGCGGCCGTGGTAGGGCGAGGGGAAGTCGGCGGGCAGCTCGCCGCGGGCGATCAGCTCCTCGCGCAGTTCGCGCGACTGCGCCTCGAGCTCCTCGGCCACGAGGGTGAGCTGCCCAGGCTCCTCGACCACGAGCCAGCCGCCCTCGGGCAGATAGTCGAGGAGCGAGGCATCACCGAACAGCGGGGCGTAGAACTCGACCCCGTCGAACGCCTGGCGCGCTTATGCAGCGGCTCGCCCCGCCGGGTCGCATCCTGCGGCTCGGCTACACCCTGCGGCGCGGCGACACGATCCGCCTGGATGAGACGCTGGCGCGCTGGGTCGAGCTCGGCTATCGACCGACGGCGGTGGTGGTCGATCCGGGCACGTTCAGCCGCCGGGGCGGGATCGTGGACATCTTCCCGCCGACCTCGGATCGGCCCGTGCGCCTCGACCTGTTCGGCGACGAGATCGACACGCTGCGCGCCTTCGACCCGGCGACCCAGCGCTCCGACGCGCAGCTCGCCTCGGTGTTCCTCCCCCCGGCCCGCGAGGTGCCGATCGTCGAGGGGCCGACGGTGGCCGAGCGGCTCGCCGGCTTCAACCTCGACACGCTGCTCGAGGAGTGGCGCGGGCGCTACCGCTCGGAGACGGAGCTGCTGCGCGCGCGCCAGGCGTTCGACGGCGTCGAGTTCTACGCCCCGCTGTTCGGCGACGCCTCGCTCCTCGACTACCTGCCGGAGGGCGGCTGGCTCGTGGTCGAGGAGCCCGGGCAGC
>JBHOQZ010000722.1:0-5410 GCA_042408635.1 Chloroflexota bacterium | reverse complement strand
CACCTCGACCCCGACGCGTGGGCGCGCCGCTACATCGACGTGTATGAGGCAGTGATCGCGGGGGGAGCGGCCTGATGCGCGTCCTCTTCCACACCTACCAGGCCCACGCGTTCACGGGCGGCGGCGGCAAGATCCAGCTTCTCAAGACGCGCGAGTACCTGCGCCGGCTCGGCATCGACGTCGATCTGTTCGATCCCTGGCGAACGGATCCGAAGGAGTATGCGATTTACCACCACTTCGGGGCGATCCGCTTCGACGTGGGGATCTGCGAGACGGCCAGGTGGCGCGGGGCGCGCGTGGTCATCTCGCCGATCGTCTGGCGCGACCTGCGCTCGGCGATCTTCCAGCCCGCGCCCTCGGCGGTGGCGCGCTTGAAGCGCATCGCGATTCACCTGTACACGCGCCTGACCGGGCCATTCGTCGGGTTGGAGCACCGACTGCTCCACGGGGCCGACCTGCTCCTGCCCAATGCCCGGGTCGAGGCCGAGCTCGTCCGCCGCCTCTACGGCGTACCGCTCGCGCGCCAGCGCGTCGTTCCCAACGGGGTCGACCCGCGCTTTGCCGACGGTGACCCGCGCCGCTTTCGCGAGCGGTACGGCCTCTCCGACTTCGTGCTGGTGGTCGGCGCGTTCTGCCAGCGCAAGGCACAGCTCAGCCTGCTGCGGGCACTCCAGGGGCTAGACGTGCCCATGGTGCTGATCGGCGAGGTAGCGACCGGCGACCGGTGGTACTACGAGCGGTGCCGCGCTGCCGCCGGCCCGAAGACGCTCTTTCTCGAGGAGTTCGAGCACGACTCCGAGCTGCTGCGCTCGTGCTACGCCGCGGCGGACACCTTCGTCCTACCGTCGTGGGCAGAGACGCCAGGGCTTGCCGCACTCGAGGCGGGGCTGGCCGGCGCCAAAGTGGTCATCACGTCGCGCGGCTCCACCCGCGAGTACTTCGGCGACCTCGCGCGCTACATCGAGCCGTGGGATCTGGCCGGGATGCGCCGCCAGGTCGAAGCGGCGCTGGCGGCGCCCAGGTCAGCCGCCCTGCGCGAGCATATCGCTCGCCACTACACCTGGGATCGCGTGGCAGCGCAGACCCTCGACCACTACCGGGAGCTCTTGAGGCAGTGAGTCCGCCTGCCCGCGTCGTCGTCAGCCACCCTGCCCGCCAGCACGCCTACCAGACGGCGCTGGCCGCCCAGCGCGCAGGCACGCTGAGCACCTTCCTGACCAGCTTCTTCTGGCCCGAGCACGACCCGGTGGTGCGGCGCCTCGCCGACGTGCTGCCCGCCGGACTGCGCCGCGCCTTCGAGGGGCAGGTGAAGCGGCGGTCACACCCGGCGCTCGACCCGGCACGCGTGCGGTGCGTGCCCTACCCCCATGCCGTGGCCTACATCCTGGCGCGGCTGCCCGGGTTCTCCGGCGCGGCCTGGCGGGAGCGACTGATGACGCTGGCCGACTGGGAATTCGACCGACTGGTGGCGCACACGCTCCGGCACGGCCCGGCACCCGATCTCGTGCATGGTTTCGAGGGCGGCTGCCTCGCGACGTTGCGGGTGGCACGTGAGCGGGGCAGCCGGACGGTGCTCGACGTGCCGAGCGCCCACGAGTATTTCAAGGTGGTCCACCGGGCTGAGGGGTATCACGGCAACCGGCGCCTCTGGGCCGCGATTACCCGGCGCTACCGAGCCGAGCGCTGCTTGGCCGACTATCTGATCGTGCCGTCCGGCTTCGTCGCGCGCTGCCTGATCGAGCACGGCGTGCCCGCCGAGCGGATCGTGCGCATCCCCTACGGCGTCGATCCCGAGCGATTCCGCCCCCGGCTGCGCTGCCCCGAGGCTGGTCGCCCGTTCCGCGTCCTGTTCGTGGGCCAGATCAGCCGGCGCAAAGGCGTCCAGTACCTGCTCGATGCCTGGCAGCGACTGCGCCTGCCCAACAGCGAACTCTGGCTGGTCGGCGGGCCGGACTCGAGCGGAGCGCCGTTGCTCCG
Organism: Chloroflexota bacterium; assembly: GCA_042408635.1. GTDB lineage: Bacteria > Chloroflexota > UBA6077 > FW602-bin22 > JBHOQZ01 > JBHOQZ01. The sequence continues at coordinate 3,433 of JBHOQZ010000722.1, read as the reverse complement.
GCGCTACTCAGGCAGTTACCACTGGCTCGGCAATCTGCCGCACTACCGGGTGGCGGAGGTGTACGGCGCCTGCGATCTCTTCGTCTTCCCGTCGCTCGCGGAGGGATCGGCCCTGGTTGTCTACGAGGCGCTGGCTTCAGCCCTGCCGGTGGTGACGACGGCCGAGGCCGGCAGCATCGTCCGCCACGGGATCGACGGCTTCATCGTGCCCGCGCGCGCGGTGACCGACCTATGCGCCCGGATCGAATACCTCTACCGGCAGCGGGCGACCGGACGGGCCATGGGTGAGCGCGGACGCCGGCAGATCCTCGATCGCTACACGTGGACACACTACCATCAGCGGCTGGCCGCGGCGCACGCGGCGATCCTGACCGACGCTCCCGTCCAGACGGCCGTCGATGGGGCGGTCGCTGCACCGGTCGCAACCGGAGGAGCCCCATGACCTACCAGAGCGTGCTGCTGACGGGTTTGCCGGGGGACGACAGCCCGAGCATGCGCCGCTACACAAGGGAGCTCGCGCGGGCGGTACGGCGTCACGCGGGTGATCGCTGGACGGTTGCGACACGCTCCTGCCGGCCGCTCTGGCCCAGGCACGGCCGCGCATCAGCCCTGGCAAAGCGATTCGGCGGCGCGGTGACCCGCTACGGCCTCTACCCCCTTGTGGCCTCCCGGCTGCGGGCGGACCTCTTCCACGTGCCCGATCACGCCTACGCACAGCTCGTGCTCGGGCTCGACCGCACCCGGACCGTGGTGACCTGCCACGACACGATTCCGCTCCTCGCCTGGCACGGGCTCATCCCCATGCAGGTTCCCCTCTCGGTCGCCCTGACCGTCAGGTTCCGGCTCTGGTGTGCGACGAAGGCGGCCCGGATCCTGGCCGATTCGCACGCCACCAGGCGGACCCTGATCGAGCTGGTCGGGGCCGACCCCGAGCGGGTGAGCGTCGTCTACGCTGGGCTGGCGGGGGCGTTTACGCCCGACCCCGATCCTGACCTGCCGGGTCGGCTGCGGCACGCGCTGGGGCTGCCGCCGGCGAGCCGGATCGTCCTGCATGTCGCCACCGCCGTCCGCTACAAGAACACGCCGAGCCTGCTGCGGGCCCTGGCCGAGCTGCGGCGGCAGGGCCTGGTGGATGTCTGGCTGGTGCGGGTCGGCGCGCCGCTCTTCGAGGATGAGGCGCGCCTCGCGGCCGATCTTGGCCTGGCAGCGCGGCTGCTACACCTGGGGCGGCTACCCCACGACAGCCAGCTCGCAGACCTCTACCGGGCGGCCGATGTGCTCGCGTTTCCGTCGCTCTGGGAGGGCTTCGGCTGGCCACCGCTCGAAGCGATGGCGTGCGGCACACCCGTCGTCGTGTCCGCTGCCGGCGCCTTGCCCGAGGTCGTGGGCGACGCCGGACTTCAGGTGCCGGCCGAGGCACCGGGCGAGCTGGCCGCCGCGCTGTACCGGGTGCTCACGCAGCCCTTGCTGCGCCGTGAGCTGCAGGCACGCGGACTACGCCGCGCCGCCGCCTTTACGTGGGAGCGTGCGGGCGCTCTAACGGTGGAGATCTACGACCACGTCCTGCACCGCGCCAGCGCGGAGCCGGTGGCCCGGGCTCGACGGCAGCACGGCCCGACGGCCAGCGCGGGGGAGGGGAGCGGGTGAAGGACGAGTCGGCGTTTCGCCGGCGGCTCTACGCGAGCTACGCGTCGAGTCTCTTCGGCCACATCCGGAGCATTTCCCGGCGCGACCTGCGTCGGCTGCACTATTATTACCGCGCGCTCCTCGGCCGCCACCTGCCCCGTTCGCGCGCTGCCGCGATCCTCGACGTCGGCTGCGGTTATGGGGGTCTGGTGCACTTTCTCCACGATCTCGGCTACCACAATGCCCGTGGGATCGACGTGAGCGGGGAGCAGGTTGCCCACGCGCGGCGGCTCGGTGTGGCCAGCGTCGAGGAGGCTGATGCGCTCGCCTATCTGCGCGGGCGCACTGAGCAGTACGATCTCATCCTGGCCTTCGACTTGATCGAGCACCTGACGCGCCCCGAGCTTTTCGAGCTGCTCGACGCCGCCCTGGCGGCGCTCAAGCCGGGCGGCCGCCTCATCGTCCAGACGCCCAACAGCTCGGGCCCATTCGGCTCGTGGTATCGCTACTACGACCTGACGCACGAGCTGGCCTTCACGCCGACCAGCATTGCCCAGGCGCTGCGCACGGTGGGCTTTACCAACGTGAGCGTGCATGAGATCAAGCCGGCCATCCACAGCCCGATCAGCGCCGTGCGGTTCGCGCTCTGGCACGCCATTCGGCTGGCGCTCATCGCCTACATCGCCATCGAGACGGGTCTGTTTCGCAACCTCGTCTTCAGTCTCAACCTCCTCGCGGTTGCCCAGAAACCGCCGGGCGACACAGCAAACGATCGATAGATCACTTGATCGCTCGCTTAATGCATGGCTTGACAAGGCACAGCCGCCTCGCTACACTCCGTGGCGCGCTGCCGGCGGGCCTGATCGGGGGCGGCGAGGCGGTGGGCGGTCAAGCGGCGACCGACAGCTCGATGTGGCGGCAGAGTACACGGTGTGCGCGATTGCGGGGCTCCTCCTTACGACTGGCCAGGGCGACGCGGCGTGCCTGGCGCGGCTCGTCGTACGCATGCTCGATCTGATGCAGCACCGTGGCCCCGATGACCGGGGGCACGAGGTGATCGCGCTGCCAGACCACCGGCTTGGCCTGGGCAACTGCCGTCTCGCGATCCAGGATCCCAGTCCGCTCGGGCATCAACCGATGCATGACCCGGCGACCGGCAACTGGATCGTCTTCAACGGTGAAATCTACAACTTCCCCGAGCTTCAGCGGGAGCTCACGGCACTCGGCAGCCGCTTCCGGTCGGGCACCGACACCGAGGTGCTGCTGCACGGCTATGCACGCTGGGAGATCGGGCTGCTGAGGCGGCTGCGCGGCCAATTCGCCTTCGCGCTCTGGGACGCCGATCGCGCGCGCCTGCTGATCGCGCGCGATCGGCTGGGCGAGAAGCCGCTGTACTACCATCAGCAGCCGGGCTCCTTTGCCTTTGCCTCCGAGGTGCGGGCGCTCGTGCACACCGGTCTGGCGCCGCGGCGCGTCTGTCCACAGGGGCTGTTCGCCTACCTGGCGCTCGGGGCGGTGGGCGAGCCACTGACGCTCATCGAGGGCGTGCGGGCGCTGCCGGCGGGCCACTTCGGCATCTGGCAGGCCGGCACGTTCACAACCCAGGCCTACTGGACGCTCCCGCCCCCACCCTCGGCACTCGAGTGGCGGTCGCGGGCCGCGATCGTGGCGGAGCTGCGCGATCGCCTCGCCGAGGCGGTACGGCTGCAGCTCATCAGCGATCGACCGATCGGCGCTTTCCTGAGCGGTGGCGTGGACTCGACAGTGATCGTGGCGCTCATGCGGCACGCCCTCGACGCGCCGCCCC
>JBHOQZ010000721.1:0-3141 GCA_042408635.1 Chloroflexota bacterium | reverse complement strand
ATCGGCTCGGCGGCCGCGATCTGCCGGAGGGCGCGCCGATGCCGCCACGCCGACCGAATTCCCGCCCTGATTCCGCAACGTCCATCAGCCGGGCGGAGGTTGCCGCTGTCTCCTGGTCCGGGCTACGGCCCCCGGGCTCGGGAGGCGACACTTGGGGCAGCCTTCATCTCCAGTGGAGAGCCGGAGGAAGCGGATGAAGAGGCGACGTTGGCTGCTCTGGTTGGTGCGACGACCGATCAGGCAGGTGCGCAGTCGGCTCATGGCAATCGACCGCTGTAGGTGAAGCCGGATGGCTCAATCGACATGAGCAAGTACCCGGAGTGCCTGCCGGTCGTCGGTGCGAACGGTCGGCCGATGGTTGACCGGGAGGGGTATCTGATCTGCGTCGACATGCGACCACCGCCGCTGCCGAATGGACCCGGCGATCCGACCAAGAAGGGGCTGAGCTGGGTTGACGAGGTGAATCGGCTCGGCGGCCGCGATCTGCCGGAGGGCGCGCCGATGCCGCCACGCCGACCGAAGTAGCAACGGCGTCGCGTTCGGCAGGACGCTCCCCCGCGGTCCGACCTCGAACCGGAGGCGCGCCGGCTGAACGCAGCAACGGAGCCGCTGCGCGCGGGACACTCCCCGTGCGGTTGATCCGCAAGCTCCCCCTCGACGCAACATGTCGAGGGGGGAGCTTGCTTCTGTCCCTGCCCGGTCAGCCGGCGGGAGTGATCGGGGGGGCCGACGACCGCCACGCCGTAGCGGCGGGCGAGGGGGACGGTGACGGAGGCGTCGGGTGGGCCGTCCGCGACGAGGGCGGCCAGCTCCTCGAAGTAGCCCTCCATGCCAGCCGGGGCGATGGTGACGAGGAAGTGCGCCGGTTCCGGCTCGAGGTTGGCGAAGGCGTGGGGGGTGCCGCCGGGGACGAAGGCGAAGCCGCCCGGCCCGAGCGCCACCCGCCGCTCGCCTACCTGGAGCGTGAGCCGACCGGCGACGACGTAGAACGCTTCCGCCTCGGGGTGGACGTGCAGTGGCGGCCCCGGCGAGGGCGCCGGGCCGGCCAGGTAGTCGAGCACCGCGAACGAGTTGCCCGATTCCGCGCGGGTCACTCGCAGCCAGAGGCGGCTCGGGCCGATCTGGAGGGTCTTGCCCTCGCCCGGCTGCCGGATGACGGCCTCTCCGTGCTCCATCGTATCGGTACCTCCTCTCGGCGGGTGCTACTCTCGATGCCGCCGTGCCCGGACCACCCAGGCGGCACCCCGCGAGGGCGGCACCTCGCCTGCCCAAGAGATCATAGCACGCCCGACGGCATGCGGCCTGCTGCGCAAGGTGGTCCGCGCGGGCGTCTGCCTGTGCCCAAGAGGTCATCGCGCGCCCGACGGCAGGCGGCCGGGCGGCTCCCCGCGACGCTCAGCAGGCTGGTATGCCTCTTGCCTTTGACGTAGCAGACAGAACGCTGGTGCGGGGCGCGCCGGCCGGTCGGCAGCGAGGTGCGCCGACCGGCCGGCAGAGCGGACCGCCGCATTGCCCGGTAGCGCGACGCCCGGCCGCGCCCCGTTCGGGAGCGGGATTGGGCACCGGAGCTGGTGGAAGGAGGCGGCTGTGACATTTCGTGGGGATGTGCAGCTCGACCCGTCGCAAGTTGAGGACAGGCGTGGCGGCGGCGGTTTGGGCCGCGGCTTGGCGGTCGGTGGGGGCGGGCTGGGGTTGCTCGCGGTTCTCTTGATCTCGTATTTCCTGGGGATCGATCCCTCGTCGGTCGTGCAAAGCCTGCCGGCCCAGCCCCAGGCGAGCCAGGTGGCACAGGGCGGGCCGACGTTGCAGGAGTGCCAGCGCGGCTCCGACGCCAACCAGCGTGAGGACTGCCGCGTCGTCGGCTTCGTCAACAGCATCCAGTCGTACTGGCAGGCGGAGTTCAAGCGCCGGGGTGGCACCTACGAGCCGGCGAAGACGGTACTCTTCAGCCAGGTCACGCAGACGGGCTGTGGCACCGCCTCGTCCGAGGTCGGGCCGTTCTACTGCCCCGAGGACCAGACGGTCTACCTCGACCTGAGCTTCTTCGACGAGCTGTATCGGCGCTTCGGCGCCAACCAGGGTCCGCTCGCCGAGGCGTACGTCATCGCGCACGAGTATGGCCACCACGTGCAGAACCAGATCGGTGCGCTCGAAGGGGCGACGACCGGTGGCCGCGGCCCCAACAGCGGCGCCGTGCGCGTCGAGTTGCAGGCCGACTGCTTCGCCGGCGTCTGGGCGCGCCACGCCACGGAGACCGGCTACATCGCGCAGATCAGCCAGCAGGACATCAACGACGCGCTCAGCACGGCGGCGGCGGTCGGCGACGACCGGATCCAGGCGCAGACCCGCGGCCGCGTGACACCCGAGACCTGGACCCATGGGTCGAGCGAGCAGCGCGTGAACTCCTTCGCCCAGGGCTACCGCACCGGCGATCCCGGTGCCTGCTCGGGCAGCCGGTAGACGCGACGCCTCGCCGGCCCCGGCCCGCGGAGTGGCCGTTCATCTGGTCAACAGCCGGCGCCGCCGATCCTCGCCCGTGGTCGGGGGCGCCGGCATTGTTGTCCTGCTCGTAAACAGGCCCACAACGACGCCGCGCTCAGTCGTGGTAGCGTTCGGCGCGGGAGCAGGACTTCCCGGCTCCCGACGCCGAACGAGGAGGAGATTGCGCCATGGCCGTGACGTTTCAAGTGACGTTCGACTGCGCCGATCCCGACCGCCTCACCACGTTCTGGGCGCTGGCGCTCGGCTATAAAAAGCAGCCGCCGCCCGACGGCTACCCGACCTGGCAGGCGTTCCTGAAGGAGCGCGGCGTGCCCGAGGCGGGGTGGAACTCGCGCAGCGCCGTGGTGGACCCGAAAGGCAAGGGACCACGCCTCTTCTTCCAGCGCGTGCCCGAGGGCAAGGTGGTCAAGAACCGTGTCCACCTCGACGTGAACGTCGGCGGCGGCCACGACGTGTCGGCCGAGGAGCGCCGTCGACGGGTCGACGCCGCGGTGGAGCGGCTGGCCGCGGCCGGCGCGCGCAGGCTGCGCCCTGTCGAGGAGTGGGGCGAGTACTGGGTCGTGATGCAGGACCCCGAGGGCAAGGAGTTCTGCCTCCAGTAGCCCCGCCCGGGGCTGCCCGCCCGGGGCTGCCCGCCCG
>JBHOQZ010000720.1:0-5512 GCA_042408635.1 Chloroflexota bacterium | reverse complement strand
GTGCCCGGCTCTTTGAGCACCGGCGCCGACTCGCCGGTGATCGCCGCCTCGTTGACATAGGCGACGCCCTCGACCACCTCGCCATCGCCCGGGATGAGCTCGCCCTCGCGCACCTCGACGAAGTCGCCGCTCCGCAGGGCGCTCGACGGGACCATCTCGAAGGTCGGCGCCGCACGGCCGGCGCCGTCGGCCGGCTTCGCCTCGCGTCCGCGCTTGTCGGGGTAGTGCAGCAGCCGACGCGCCGGTGTCTCGCCCTTGGTGGCGCGCAGCGTGTCGGCCTGGGCCTTGCCGCGCGCCTCGGCCATCGCCTCGGCGAAGTTGGCGAACAGCACGGTGAACCAGAGCCAGAGCGTGATCTGAAACGTGAACCCCAACGGCCGACCGCTCACCGTCTGCTGGATCAGCACTAGCGTCGTGATCAGGGCGCCGACTTCGACGACGAACATTACCGGGTTCCTGACCATGTGACGCGGATCGAGCTTGACGAACGAGTCGGCGACGGCGCGCCGGACGAGATCGCCGCGCCACACCTGCCCCCGGCGGCGGGCAGCCGCAGTCGCCTTCATGGCATCGGTTTCGGGCGTGCGCCCCGGCCGGCGGGGCGGTTCGCCCGCCCCACCCCCCTCGACAGGGACCGGCGCCAGGGCGGGCGAGACCTCCCGCCCTGGCTCGGATCCGCTGCCGGAGGGGACCGTCAGGTCGCCTGATTGCCTGAGCATATCGTTGTCCTTCCCCTGAAGCGTCGGTGCTGATGTCCGTGTGTCTGGAGCCCGCGGCTAGAACGTGCGGCCGGCGTCGACAAGCAACTGCTCGACGACCGGGCCCAGCGCGAGCACCGGGAAGTAGGTCAGCGCGCCCACGATCAGCACCACCCCGACCAGGAGTGCGACGAAGAGCGGACCGTTGGTCGGGAGTGTGCCGAGGCTGGGCGGCACACGTTGCTTGCGCGCCAGCGAGCCGGCGATCGCCAGGATCGGCACGATCATGAGGAAGCGCCCGATCAGCATGGCCAGGCCGAGCGTGGTGTTGTAGTACGGCGTGTTCGCGCTCAACCCGGCGAAAGCCGACCCGTTGTTGCCCGTCGCCGAGCTATAGGCGTAGACGATCTCGCTCAACCCGTGCGGACCGGGGTTCAAGATGCCGGCCAGCCCGTCGTCGAGAACGCTCGAGGCGGCGCTAAAGCCGAGGCTCGCGGCGCCCAGCACCAGGATCGCGAGCATGGCCATCTTCATCTCATAACCCTCGATCTTCTTGCCGAGGTACTCCGGCGTGCGGCCGACCATGAGGCCGGCGATGAACACGGCCAAGATCGCGAAGATGAGCAGCCCATAGAGGCCGGCGCCGACGCCGCCGAAGATCACCTCACCGAGCTGAATGTTGAGCAAGGGCACCAGCCCCGCCAGGGGCATCAGGCTGTCGTGCATGGCGTTGACCGCGCCACATGATGCCGCGGTCGTGACCACCGCGAAGAGGATCGACGCGGCGATGCCAAAGCGCGTCTCCTTGCCCTCGAAGTTGCCGCCCGCCTGGAGCGCGCCGGCAGTCTGGTCGACGCCGAGCTGCGCGATGAGCGGGTTGCCGGCCTGCTCGACCGGCAACGCCACCGCCAGGCCGGCGACGAGCAGGATCAGCATGGCGGCCCAGAGGGTCCAGCCCTGGCGCGTGTCACCGACCATGCGCCCAAAGGTGAAGGTGAGACCCGCCGGGATTGCCAGGATGGCGAGCATCTCCAAGCAGTTGGTCAACGGGTTCGGGTTTTCGTAGGGGTGGGCCGAGTTCGCGTTGAAGAAGCCCCCCCCGTTGGTGCCCAGCTCCTTGATCGCCTCCTGGCTCGCTACCGGGCCCTGCGCGATCACCTGAACGGTGCCCTCGAGCGTCACTACCTCCGCATAGGGGTTGAGGTTCTGGGGCACGCCCAGTGCAACTAGCGCGAGGGCGAGTGTGGCCGAGAGCGGCAGCAGCACGTAGAGTACGCTGCGCACCAGATCGACCCAGAAGTTGCCCACTGCCTCGGCCGAGCGCCGCGCCAGCCCGCGAACCAGCGCCAGGGCGACCGCGATGCCGGTCGCCGCCGAGAGGAAATTGTGGACTGCCAGGCCCGCCATCTGCGTGAGATAGCTCATGGTGCTCTCGCCGCTGTAGGCTTGCCAGTTGGTGTTCGTCGTGAAGCTCACGGCGGTGTTGAAGGCGAGGTCGGGGTCCACCGCCTCGAAGCCCTGGGGGTTGAGGGGCAGCCACGCCTGTGCCCGCTGGAGTGCGTAGAGCAGGAGCAGGCCGACCAGGTTGAAGAGCAGCATCGCGGCGGCGTAGGTGGTCCACGGCTGTTCCTCACGCGGGTCGACGCCGCAGAGGGCGTAGATGCCGCGCTCGACGGGGGCTAGCACGCGGACGAGCAGCGGCCGCTCGCCCGTGAAGACGGCCGCCATGTAGGCACCGAGCGGCCGCGTGACGAGCAGCAGCAGGACCAGGTAGAGCGCGATCTGCGCTAGACCGGGAGGAGTCACGCCCCGACCTCCCCGCCCTGCCCACCGCTCGGGCGGGCGAGCCTCACCGTGGCGCACCCCTCGCTCAGGCTCACGGTAGAGTCTAAGCAATAGGCCCGCGCGATGCCGGCGGCGAGCGGCTCCAGGTCCTCGGGGCGCGCACCGGTACGATCCGAGTCGGTGGCCAGGGGCAGCGAGATCGTCATTGCCGTGACCAGGCCGGCCGGCATGCGCAGCAGGAGGCGGGCCGCCTGGCGCAGCGGCGCCGCCCAGTGCGCGTCTACCCAGGCCGTGTCCGGCCTGGTCGGTTCCGCGTCCACGACGTTCACCCGGCGAGCGCCGGGGTTCGACTTGACCATCATCTTCCATCCCTTCCCCGGTGCCCCGTCAGAACCGCTCGGGCCGCACCAGCGCGTACAGCAAGTACAGGCAGAGGGCGACGGCGGTCGCACCGCCGAGCCAGTAGTCGAGTTGCATCGGCTAGCTCACAACAGGCGCTGGCAGAGGGCCGTGTAGCCCAGGCTCAGCGCGAAGAATCCGACGCTCACGCCGATAAACAGGATGTCTTCCATCTCTCACTTGCTCCCTCCTGGCTGAGTCGACCCCCACCTGGCCCTACGGCTCGTCCGTCACCGACGCCCGCCCGACCAGCCGCAGCAGTGCCTCGAGCGGGAACGGCTTCGGCAGGTACGCTAGCGGCATGAACTCGTCGATCCGCCGCTGGGGGAGGCGCACGGCCGACAGCACGACCGTCGGCACCTCGATCCGCCGCCGGCGCAACTCGCGCAGGACCTCCCAGCCGGTCTGGTCCGGCAGGTTGATATCGAGGAGCATCAGGTCAGGCCGCTCCGCCACGACTGCGGAGACCGCCTCAGCCGCCGTCACGGCCTCCCGCACCCGGTAGCCGCGCGCGTTCAGGTTGTGCGCGATGATGGAGCGCAGCGGAGTCTCGTCCTCGACGATCAGGATGCGGTCGTAGGCGTGGCGGGCGTCCCTTGGCCGGGTCATCGGTGTGCTCCACCTTCCCGTGAGCGTGCCGGCGGGCGCGGCGCCCGCGGGCGGTGCCGGCCCGCTGTGCCGGTCACAGGATGAGTGTCTCGCCGCGCGCTCAACAGCGGCTCAACAAAATGGCAGGGGCGCGAAACACGGGATCAACAATGGCTGGGGAGGGCGGGGCGCGGTGGGTGGTCTAGGCGTCTTCGGCGAGGAGGCGGTAGCCGACGCCGGGCTCGGTGACAAGGTAGCGCGGTTTCTGCGGGTCAACCTCGAGCTTCTTGCGCAGGCGCGCCACGTAGACGTGGAGGTAGTGGCCCTCGGAGCCGTACTCGGGCCCCCAGACCTGCTGAAGGAGCATGCGGTCGGTCAGTACGCGGTTCGGGTGGGCGATGAACGCCTTGAGCAGGTCGTACTCGGTCGGGGTCAGGTGGATCTCCCGGTCGCCCACGCTCACGCGCCGCCGCTCCAGATCGACCTCGAGGTCGCCCGTGCGGAATACCGCACCCCTGCCGCCCAGCCAGCCGGATCGAGCGAGGTGCCGCAGCGCCACCCGGATGCGCGCCAGCAGCTCCTCGACGCCGAACGGCTTGGTCAGGTAGTCGTCGGCGCCCAGGTCAAGCACGGCCACCTTGTCGCGCTCGGCGCCCCGCGCCGACAGCACGATGATCGGCGTGTTGCCCCGTTCGCGCAGCGCCTCGATCACCCGCAGCCCATCCATGTCCGGCAAGCTAAGGTCGAGCAGCACGAGGTCGGGGCGGAAGCGGGCGTGCTGGTCGAGCGCGGCGGTGCCGGTCTCGGCCGTGTCGACCTGGAAGCTGTGGCGGCTCAGGTTGGTGCGCACGGCGCGCAGGATCGCCGGCTCGTCGTCGACCACGAGGATGCGCGCGCCCGGCGGCCGGCTCATCGGCCGCCTCCGTAGCGCCCCGCCCGCTGCCGAGGTAGCCATAGTGTCGCGGGACCGCCGACGCACTCACCGGCCACCCGGCCGCCGCCCCGTTCGACCATGCTTGGGCGCCTCACAGCCTCATCTCGGCCGGTGCTCGGTCGATGTCGGGGGCGGTCAGCGGCAGCGTGAAGACGAAACGGGCACCGCCGGCGGCGCGGTTCTCGGCCCTGATCGTGCCGCCGTGCGCCTCGACCAGGCCGCGGGCGACAGCCAGTCCCAGTCCGGTGCCCGAGACGCGTCCTCCGCCGCCGGTCGCTGGCCGCTCGACGCGGTAGAACGGCTCGAACAGGCGCGGTAGCGCGGGCGGTGGGATGCCGGGGCCGTTGTCCGCTACCGCGACCTCGACCGACTCGCCGGCGCGTCGGACGCTGATCTCGATGGTGGTATGGGGCGGCGTGTAGCGCACGGCGTTCTCGATCAGATTTGTGAGCACCTGGTCGATCTCGACGACGTCGAGCGGCACGGGTGGCAGGTCGGGGGGCACCGTGACAACGATGTGGTGGTCAGCCGTGCGGGGCCGCAGCCGCCCGAGCACATCGTCGATCAGCGCCTCCAGATCGTACCAGCCCTTGCGCGGGCGCAGGCTGCCCGCCTCGAGGCGCGACAGGTCGAGCAGGTTCGAGACGATGCCGTTGAGGCGCAGCGCCTCGGCCTCGATTGCCTCAGCGAATTCGCGCCGCTCCGCCTCGGTCCACTCGACGTCGCGCTGGAGAAGGCTGCCGGCCGAGGCGATGATCGAGGCGAGCGGCGTGCGCAAATCGTGCGAGACGGCGTTGAGCAGGGCGGTCTTCAGCTCGTCGGCACGGCGCAGGACCTCGGCCTCGGTCGCCTCGCGCCGCAATCGGCTGCGCTCGACGGCGGCGCCGAGCTGTGCCGCCACCGCCGACAGCAGGCGCGTATCGGCGGGTGTGAAGTGCGCGCCGTCCATCCAGCGCACCAGTAGGAGTGAGCCGACGCGCTGGCGGCCCGCCTTGACCGGCACCACGCGCAATCGCTCATCGGCGTGCGGCGCTGCACCGGGCGGCACAACCCGGATCCAGCGGCCGGGCGAGGCCCGGCGCAGACGGGTGGGCGCGCTGCCCGCCCC
>JBHOQZ010000711.1:0-8374 GCA_042408635.1 Chloroflexota bacterium | reverse complement strand
GTCGCCGCCCGCCGTGGCGCAGAATGTGCACTATTATCTTAGATGCAATCTGCACATAGAGAGGTATCGATGCGAAGCCGCTTCGTCGAGGCGCTCGGCCTGCGCCTCCACCTTCTGACCGAGGGCTCGGGTCGGCCGGCCCTGCTGCTCCACGGCGCCGGCGAGTCGGTCGAGGACTGGCTGCCGGTGTGGCAACCTCTGGCGCGCGAGCGCACGCTCTTCGCGCTCGACCTGCCCGGCCACGGCGCCTCGGCCGCTCCCTGCCCGCCGTTCGATCCGGCCCACTCGACCGCGCTCCTGCTCGACCTGCTCGACCGGCTGGGCCTCGAGTGCGTCGACCTCGTCGGCAGCTCGGCGGGCGGCCACAAGGCGCTCAGCCTCGCCCTCGACCACCCCGAGCGCGTGGCGAGCCTGACGTTGGTCAGCAGCGTCGGACTCGGCCGGGGTATCAATCCGCTCTTCGGGACGATCGTCGCACCCGGGCTGGGCGAGCTCTCGATCGGCTGGTCGCGGCTACCGTTCGCGCCGCTCTGGCGGGCCGGTGCCCGGTCGGCGCTCCTGACCACGCGGCCGCCGTGCCTTCCCCTCGCCTGGTGGGAGCGCCAGGTGCTCTTCGCCTTCAAGCGGGGCGGGCTCGAAGGGGCGCTGGCGGAGCTGCGCTACTACATCGCGCCGGATGGCCGCCAGCGGCGGGTGCTCCTGCACCGACTCCCCGAGCTGCGGGCGCCCACGCTCATCCTCTGGGGCGCGCGCGACGCCGCCCTCCCCGTGACGGAAGCCCACGCCGCCTACGCCCGCCTGCCCGGCTCGCGGCTGCGCATCCTCCCCGGCGCCGGCCATCTGCCGATGCTCGACTCGCCCGAGCGGTTCGCCGCCGAGCTGACCGACTTCTGGCGCACGGTTGCCGACGAGCCGGCCAGCGCCGAACCGTCCGGCCAACGGCGGCAGGGGTGATCGCGTCGGCGGGGTTGGTCCCCGCAGCGGCGGCGGTCGCCGGCGGGTCGCGGCGCCTCGTCTGGAGCGCCGCCGTCGGTGGTGGCGACCGTCCAGACGGCTTGCCGCCCGACTTAGCAGCCGAGGTGGCGGGCGATGACGAGGCGCTGCACCTCGCTGGTGCCCTCGCCGATCGCCAGGATCTTGGCGTCGCGGAAGAAACGCGAGATCGGCGCCTCATCCATGTAGCCGAGGCCGCCGTGGATCTGGACGCCCTCGTCGGCCGCGCGCATCGCGATCTCCGACGAGAAGAGCTTGGCGATGCCGGCCTCGAAGGCGAAGGGCCGGCCCTGATCCTTGAGCCAGGCGGCGCGGTAGGTGGCGAGCCGCGCCAGTTCGACGTTGACCGCCATGTCGGCCAGCTTGTTCTGGATCGACTGGAACTTGCTGATCGGCTGGCCGAACTGCGTGCGCTCGCGGGCGTACTTGAGCGACATCTCGAGCGCGCCCTGCGCCAGCCCCACACCGATCGCTGCGACGCTGATCCGACCGCCGTCGAGCACCTGGAGGAACTGGCGGAAGCCGCGGCCCCGCTCGCCGACGAGGTTCTCGCGGGGGACTCGGCAGTTCTCGAAGTAGAGCTGACGCGTGTCGGAGGCATGCCAGCCCATCTTCTTGTACGGCTTCGACTGCGTGTAGCCGGGGGTGCCGTTCTCCACGACGATGTTGCTGATCTCGCGTCGGCCGCCGCCGTCGAGGTTGCCGGTGGCGACCGCGATCGTCACGAAGCGGCTGAGCGGGGTGCCGGCGTTGGTGATATAGGACTTGGTCCCGTTGATCACCCACTCATTGCCGTCCTCGACGGCGGTGGTCTGGCTGTTGCCGGCGTCGGAGCCGGCGCCCGGCTCGGTCAGGCCGAAGGCGCCCAGCGCCTCGCCCTGGGCGAGCGGCACAAGGTACTTCTCCTTCTGCTGCCGGTTGCCGAACATGGCGATCGGCATGCCGCCGAGCGAGACGTTGGCCGCGACCGTGATCGCCATCGACGAGTCGACGCGTGCCAGCTCCTCGACCGCGATGGCGTAGGTGAGCGTGTCGGCGCCGAGCCCACCCCACTCCTCGGGGAAGGGGAGGCCCATCAGGCCCAGCTCGCCCATCTTGCGCACCAGGTCGACCGGGAACTCGCTCTTCGCGTCCAGTTCGTAGGCGCGCGGCGCAATCTCCCCCTCCGCGAACTCGCGCACCATGTTCCTGATCGAGATCTGGTTGTCGTTCAGGTCGAAATTCATGCCGCTGTCCTCCCGCCGCCGCGACGCCGCTCCGCGTACGCCTCAGCTTACCACTTCCCCGGCGCCCTCCCGGCCCGGCACCGGGTAGCCATGGCGCCGGTGCGCCCCTGCGGCGTCGATGTCCTGAAGAGCGGCAGGCGGCGGCCGGGCTCAGGTAGCAGGCGTTGCCGCCAGGGGGCGTCGTTAGTCGAGCGGCGGGCGCACCTGCGCCCAGGGCTGGAGGCGCTCGAAGGCGGCGCTCGCCTGGAGCACCGTCGCCTCGTCGTAACGCCGGCCGACGATCTGGAGGCCCACGGGCAGGCCCTCGCGCGTGAAGCCGCAGGGCACGGTCGCGGCGGGCTGGCCGGTCAGGTTGAAGGGGTAGGTGAACGGCGTCCAGTCGACGCGGGCGACGCGCTCGCCCGCGATCTCGGTCGGGCCAGTCTGGCCGAGCGGGAAGGCCGGCACCGCCACCGTCGGCGTCAAGAGCAGGTCGTAGCGGTCGAAGAAGCGGCGCACCGTGTCCCAGAGCGCCGAGCGCGCGTGGTAGGCGCGGGCCACCGTCACACCGTCGAGTCTGAGCGCACCCTCGATCACATCCACCATGCCGGGGTCGAAGTGCTCGCGCCGGTGGGGCAGGTGATCGACCAGCGAGGCGCCGACCATCCCCCAGAAGAGAACCTGAAAGGTCTCGTGCGGGCTCTTGAAGCCGGGGTTCGCCTCCTCGACCCGGCAGCCTAGCTCCTCGAAGCGCCGCGCCGCCCGCGCCGTTAGCTCCGCCACCTCGGGATCGACCCGCGCATAGCCGAGCGTCGGGCTCCAGGCGACGCGCAGGGCGCGGCGCGGCAGCTCGTCGGCGCGCTCGACGGCGACGAGAAAGCGCTCGCCGGTGGCGGGCAGCGAATTGCGGTCGCGCTCATCGGGCCCGGCGATGACGTCGAGCATCAGCGCGGCGTCGGCCACCGTGCGGGTCATGGGGCCGACGTGCGAGAGGTACTCGGCGGCGCTGGCGGGGTAGACCGGCACGCGCCCGAAGGCGGGCTTGATGCCGTAGATGCCGCAGAAGCTGCTCGGGATGCGGATCGAGCCGCCGCCGTCGGAGCCGAGGGCGAGCGGGCCGAGCCCGGCCGCCACCGCAGCGCCCGCGCCGCCCGACGAACCGCCCGGCGTGCGGTCGAGGTGCCAGGGGTTGCGCGTGGCGCCGAAGACGCGGTTGTCGGTGACACCCTTGTAGCCGAACTCGGGCGTGTTCGTCTTACCGAGCATCACCGCACCGGCCGCGCGCAGGCGCTCGACCGGCGGTGCATCCTCGTCGGGGACGAAGTCGGCGTAGAGGAGGCTGCCGCGCGTCGTGCGCACACCCCGGGTGATCGTCAGGTCCTTGATCGACACCGGCACGCCCGCCAGTGGGCCGACCTCCTCGCCCGCCAGCAGCCGCCGCTCGACCGCGCGCGCCTGCGCGAGCGCGACGTCGGGCGTGGGCGTGCAGTAGGCGTTGAGCGTCGGGTTCAGCCGCTCGATCCGGCGCAGGTGCGCCTCGGCCACCTCGACCGGCGAGAGCTCGCGCCGCCTGATCCTGGCCGCCAGCTCGGTCGCCGGCATGGAGCAGATCGCCTGCTCGTCCGTGCTGCCCATGGTCGCCCCTCCTCCATTCTCGGCTCGCTCGCGAACCGCCTGACCATCTCGCCCACGCTCCAGCCGCCGTGGAAGCCCCGCCTCCACGGCCGCACCCACCAATGCGTGACGCGGCCGGCCCCGAGGCGGCGGGCGGCGAAGGCGATTCGGCCGACCCGGCCCGAGCCACGCCGCAGCACGCGCGTTACCTCCCTCGCCAAACACCCGGCAGCCGCGTCCGCTGCGCGCACTGTACGCCGCACACCGGCGCGCGGCAACCGTAACATCCCACCGCCGCCGGGCGGCGCACGGTTCGCGGTCGAGGGCGTGCTAGCATGGGCGCGCCCGGCCACGCGGGCCGGCCAAGTGGTACACAAGGGGAGAGACGGCGTGACGACGGCGAGTGAGACGAGCCTGCTGGCGGAGGCGCGCGCCTTCGCGGCCGACCTGGTCGAGATCCGGCGCGACCTGCACATGCACCCCGAGCTCGGGTTTCACGAGGTGCGCACCTCGGGCGTGGTCGCGCGCGAGCTGGAACCGCTCGGCATCGAGGTGCGGCGCGTGGCCCAGACGGGCGTGCTGGGCGTGCTGCCTGGGCCGCGGCCGGGGCGGACGGTGGCCCTGCGCGCTGACATGGACGCGCTGCCGATCACCGAGACGAACGACGTGCCCTATGCCTCTCAGAACAAGGGCGTGATGCACGCCTGCGGGCACGACGCGCACACCACCGCGCTCCTGGGGGCGGCGCGGCTGCTGGCGCGGCGGCGCGACGAGCTCGAGGGCACGGTCAAGTTCTTCTTCCAGCCGGCCGAGGAAGGGCCGGGCGGCGCCGCGCCGATGATCGCCGAGGGGGTCATGGAGAACCCGAGGGTCGACGCCGTCTTCGGCCTCCACGTGGCGGGGGATCTGCCGGCCGGGCAGATCGGTGTGCGCAGCGGGCCGAGCTCGGCCGCGGCCGACGAGATCGTCATCGAGGTGATCAGCCAGGCGGGGCACGCCGCGCACCCACACCGGGCGGTCGACGCGATCGTGGTGGCGGCACAGGTCGTGCTCGCGCTGCAAACGCTGGTGTCGCGCGAGATGAACCCGGTCGACATGATGGTCGTGACGATCGGCACGATCGAGGGCGGCGTCAAGCGCAACGTCATCGCCGAGCGTGTGCGCCTCAACGGCACCGTCCGCACCTTCAATCGCGAGCTGCGCGAGAGCATGCCGGAGCGGGTCGAGCGGATCGTGCGCGGCATCACGAGCGCGCTGCGCGCCGAGTACACGCTGAATTACACCTTCGGCTACCCCCCGCTGATCAACGATGCCAGGGCAGCCGCGCTCGTGCGCCGCACCGCGAGCGAGATCCTGGGTGCCGAGAACGTGATCATGATCGCTCAGCCGAGCATGGGCGCCGAGGACTTCGCCTACTTCCTCGAGCACGCGCCCGGCTGCTTCTACCGCCTCGGCACCCGTCGGCCGGGCGGGCCGATTATCGGCGGCCACACGCCCACCTTCGACATCGACGAGAGCGCGCTGCCGATCGGCGCCGCCGTCATGGCCGGCGTGGCGCTCGACTTCCTCCGCCACGGCCTGCCGGACACGCCTGCGTCCTGAGCTCGCACCAGAACCGGCCGACCGCCGTGCCCGCCCGTGCCTGCACCGGCGCAAGGGAGGCGACTTCGCCTCGGCCTTCGATTCCGGGCGGGGCAGTGGGGGCTCACGCGGTGGCCACCGGCTCGACGTCCACGCTCCCTGCCCGCTCATCGCGCTCCCGGAAGGCTGTGCCCTAGTCCCCGGGCCCACCCACGCCTTGGGACCGGGGCACGCCGGATCAGGCCGGATCTGCTCCGTGGCGGAGGCGCGCCGGTGCCGGTGGGGTCGGTCGTGAGATCGACTCGGCGAGGGGGGCGCGCCGACAACCGCTCGCACGGGGTGGAGGCTACTCCGCGAGCGTGCCGCAGCGGGGGCAGATGATGCCGGGCGTGGTCACGGCGCCGCAGGCGCAGGCGATCCGGTCTGCTGGCCGCTCGGCGTCGGCGGCGCGCTGCTTGAGGTAGGAGAGCACCTGGTAGAGCGCGGCCAGGTCTGCCTGCACGGCGCCGCCCAGCGACTGGAGGAGGTAGCGTCGGCGCTCGGGTGGCACCTCGGCGACCTCGCCCACGAGCTCGCGAATCGCGGCCAGCAGGTCGCGGCGCGACTCGGGCAGCGGGGGCGCCTCCGACTCTTCGGGCTTGGGCGGACTCTGACGGTACAACACCCCACTCACCTCTTCCACGCCTATTGTAACGTGGACGCCGGGAGCTTTTACCCTTCTTTGCGGGGCGGCGTTGGCGGGAGCCTTGACTTTGCCCGGCCGCGTGCTAGAGTGGCCCCAATCGAGCCGCCGACCGCTCCGCATCCTTCGAGGTGACAGCAATGGAGACCCCCGGCATCAGCGGCAGAGGCGACTTGCAGATCGAATCCGAGGCGACCGCACGAGGCGAGTACAACGCAATGCAGATGCTCTTCCTGCTTCGGCTTCACCGCCTGGTCGAGAAGAGCCGCGAGGTGCATGCTGGTCCTGCCAAGGAATGGCAGCGCACGCTGGTGAAGAAGGCGATCTTCTCGACCTTCAACGACTGCATCGCCTTTGGTCTGGAGACAGAAGCCCGCAGGGTCCTGCGCGGGGAGAACTAGCTCCACCTTCCCTCGCCCTCCCGGCTGACCCCCGAACCCCTCCACGGTGCCCCGCTCCTGAGTGTGCCGGCCCGGCCGGCATGGCGCGCGTCCCCGCCCGGTTGTGGCGCGCCCCTGCGGCGCGGTATGATGCGGTGGCGTGTCGTGCAGCGGTGGGAGCGGTGCGATGACCCTTGTCCGCCGGCTCTTCAACCCATCCGAAGCCCAGCGCGCTCCGCTGCGGCAGCTCGACCCCCTGCGGGATCTCGAAGCCGTGGCCGAGCTGGTCGAGGTTGCCTTTCGCGACGAGCCGGGCCGCGACCGGGATCAGTTCCGCAGTGAGTTGCGCTCGCTGCGCGGGCTCGGACCGGTCCTCTGGAGTGCCGCCCGCCTCAGCCCGGTCGGCGGCGATCTCCTGACCGGCTACGTCTTCGAGGCGGGCGGCCGCATTGTCGGCTGCCTGACTCTCTCACGGCTGCCAGGCAACCCCACCCGGTGGCTGATCGCCAACGTCGCGGTGCACCCGTCGCACCGCCGCCGCGGCATCGCTCGGCGGCTGATGGAGGCCACCATCCTCCACGTCCACGAGCGCGGCGGCGGGCTGGTGGTCCTTGACGTCCGGCGCGAGAACGCGCCCGCCTACCGCCTCTACGAATCACTCGGCTTTGCGTTCAGGGAGGAGACGACCGAGCGTCGATGGTTCCCCGGCTTCGGCTGGCCTTGCTCCGCACCGGGCGGACAACCCAACCCCTTCCGGCCGCTGGCTCACCCGGAGTGCCGCGCCGCTCGCGAGCTCCTCTACGAGGCGGTCGCCCCGGCCGCGCGTGAGGCCGCGCCGGTGGTCGACACCGACCTCCTCGCCTACGGGCTGTTCGGGGGCCTCCTCACCGCCTACCACTGGCTCAACGGGCGCGACGTCATCCGCCTCGGCGCGTTCAACGGTGAGGTCTGCGACGGGCTGGTCGTGCTGCGCGCCGCGCGCTGGGCCGGCCTCCACACGCTCCAGATCACCCTGCGGCCCGAGCGCGCGGCCGAGCTGGCGGTGCCGGCCGTCCAGGCCGCCCTCGAACGCCTGCGGCGCTACCAGCCCCTGCCGACCACGACGTCCCTGCGCTCGCCCGCTCCCGAGCTGGTCGCAGCGCTCGACGCGCTTGGCTTCCAGGAGCGCCAGACGCTCCACCGGCTCGCGCTCCGCGTCGACGCATGACCCGGCTGCGGCCCGGCCGGTTCCGGCGACTCTGCGGGCCGGGCGACGCTCAATCCCCCCGCGTCGCGAGGCCGAGCGGCACGTCGATCGTCACCACGCGGCAGCGGTCGGCCCGCGGGGGAAGGTTGGCACACGCTCTGCGCGTGTGCCAACCTTCCCCGGTCCAGACCACAGGCAGCTCGGCGGCACACCCGAGCGGGCCATGCGCCGGATCGTTGCCGAAGGAGAGGTAGAGGTCGGGGCGGAAGGTGGTGCGGGCCGGCAGGGTCGGCGCCGCGCCCGGCGGCCCGTCGAGCGACAGCACCACCGTGACCGGGGTGAAGCGCCCGCCCAACCCGGTCGAAGGGTGGGGCGGCCAGGGCGCCCCACCGGTCAGGACCGCCCAGCCGCCGACCGTCACCGTCGCGTCCCCGACCATGGCCGCCTCGGTCGGGGTGTCGATCTGCAGGGTGAGGTCTGGCGGCTCCAGGCTGTAGAACGCCCGGCCGACCGAGACGTCGAGCGCCGCAAGATTGAGCGCGAGCAGCAGGGCGGGCAGACCGACCAGCGCAGCCCGCCCCGAACAACCGCCGGGCAGGCGCCCCGGGAGCCAGGCGGTGAGCCCGAGCATAAGCAGTGTCGCGATCGGGCCGAGCGCGGGGAACAGGTAGCGCGCCTGCGGCTGGTAATCGCGCAGCCAGCTCGCCAGGTAGGTCTGCGCCAGCACCGCCCC
>JBHOQZ010000708.1:0-6304 GCA_042408635.1 Chloroflexota bacterium | reverse complement strand
GTGCGGTAGGCTTCGGCCACCGCCAGCAGCACGCGCTTGAAGGAGGGCATGCCGAGGCGGTCCGCCTTGGGGAAGTAGGTACCGCCGTAGAACGGCCGGCCGTCGGGGGTGAGGAAGACGGTCATCGGCCAGCCGCCGTGGCCGGTCATCGCTTGGACCGCCTCCATGTAGATCGAGTCGATGTCGGGGCGCTCCTCGCGGTCGACCTTGATGTTGACGAAGTGCTCGTTCATGATCTGCGCGGTCGCCGGGTCCTCGAACGACTCGTGCTCCATGACGTGGCACCAGTGGCAGGCCGAGTAGCCGACGCTGAGCAGGATGGGACGGTCGAGGCGGCGCGCCTCGGCCAGCGCCTCCGGCGACCACGGCCACCAGGCGACCGGGTTGTAGGCGTGCTGGAGCAGGTAGGGGCTCGTCTCGTGGATCAGGCGGTTCGGCCGGCGCCCATCCCCGGCGCCCGCCTCGCTCGCTCCCCCCTGCGTCGTGCCGTGCTCGGTCATCGCTGCTCACCTCGCCACCGCAACCGCGCGTTCCTATTCCTCATCGTACCAGGCCGCGTGCCACGGCTCGCGAGCGCGGTGGCACACGGCGGGATGGTGGCGGTAGCGTGAGCGACGGACGCCCGGCCGGTGTGATGAAGCGCGGACGGACGGCTGAGGCGGCGGTCGACCGCGGCGAGCTCGCAGCGCCCGGCGCTGTCGAGCGGACGGCACGGGCCGGCTCAGTCGCGGTAGGGCGTGGGCGCGCCGAAGGGGCGGCGCAGCCGGCCCTCGGGCAGCTCGACGACGGCCAGGTCGGGCATGCGGATCGCCCGCCAGTCGTCGAGGTCGACCAGTGAGCGAAGGGCCAGGTAGGCCAGGTAGAGCGAGAGCACGAGGCCGTGCGAGACGATCAGCCCGGCGCCGTCGCCCAGCTCTTCGGCGAAGCGGTCGACCGCCGCCACCATGCGGCGCTGGGCGTCGATCGCGCGCTCCCAGCCGTTGGCGCTCGCCTCGGGCTCTGCGAAAAAGCGCGCGACGAACGTCTCGTAGTCCTCGGCCACCCAGGTCCGCCGCGCCTCGCCCAGGTCGCGGTCGACGGTCACGTCCAGGCCGAGCTGGTCGGCGATCAGCTCGGCGGTTTCGAGCGCCTTCGGCTCGGGGCTGGACCGCACCGCCCGGATCCCCTCGTCGCGCAGCGACTGGCCGACGCCGACCGCGTGGGCGCGCCCTTGCTCCGAGAGGGGCCACTGCTCGGCCGGCTCGTCGGGGCGCACCTCCGGCCAGGCGTGGCGCACGAGGTAGAGCGTCGGCACGCGGCACCTCCCCTGCTGCCCGCCCCTCACGGGCAGGCAGCGCTCGACAGGCTCAGGACGCGCATGCGGCCGGGTCGGCGGGCACCGCCGCGGCGTCGAAGCGCGCCAACTGCTCGCGCAAGTCGAGGCGGCGCTTCTGGAGCCAGACGACGGGTACCATCAGGTTGAACGTGTCAATCTTCCGGTTGAGGCGGGCGATCTCGTCCGCATAAGCGGCGCGCAGTGCGCCGTGCAGTTCGCGCAGGCGCAGGCGCTCGCGGGCGATCCACTCGGCGGTGGGGTAGCCGCGCGGCGGATGGATGGTGCGCAGGCGGCGCCGGGCGTGCTCGAGCGTCTCGTCGAGAGCGCGGGTGGCGGCGTCGATCTCGCGCAGCTCCTCGATCCAGAGCGGGGCGGCGTTGGCGTTCTTCAGCAGGCGATGCGCGAGCCAGCGCTCACCTTCGAACGGGTTCTCGGCGAGATCCTGCGGCCGGCCGCGGGGGGAGAGGTTGTCGAAGGCGCCGGCCTCGTGGGCCTCCTGGATCTTGCGCTCGGCAACCGACTCCCAGGTCTCGAACTCCTCGATCGTGCCGTCCGGGTTGCGGCGGAAAACGGGCATGGTGCAGGCCACTCCTCCCGCCGGGGCGTCCCGGTCCCCGGCGCCGGGGTTGGGCAGAGCGCGCGCGTGGCTCCGCCTCGCCTATCGAGCTTACCATCACGGCCGCGCGTTGGACACGCTCAGGCCCGTGCGCTCGCGGCCCGGTGGGCGGCTCGGATCGGCTCGGGCAGCCGGTAGCGGCCCGTGCAGCGCAGCGTCCAGGCGATGGCGGCCTCGAGCCCGATCCGCTGGCCGACCGAGACGTAGATCGGGCTGACGCCCGGGCGGGTCCGCACGACCGCGCCGATCGTCTCGCCCCGGTGGCGCAGGAGGGTGAAGGCACCGCGCTCGTCGGCCGGCTCGTCGGCCGTGCCGATCAGGCGCGACTTGGCGCAGCCGATCGTGGGCAGGTCGAGCAGGAGCCCAAGGTGGGCTGCCACGCCGAACCGGCGCGGGTGGGCGATCCCCTGGCCGTCGACCAGGATCAGGTCCGGCGTCGAGGTGAGCCGCTCGAACGCCGCCAGGATGGTCGGCGCTTCGCGGAACGACAGGAAGCCCGGGACGTAGGGAAACGGCGCCGGCAGCTCGGCGCGCGCCGTCTCGACCGGCTCGAGTGCCGGGTAGCTTAGGACCGCCACGGCGGCGCGCCCGAAGACTCCCCGATACCCCACGTCCACGCCCGCGACGAGCCGCACCGGCCCCGGCTCGCCCTCGGCAACCACGCGGCCGGCGAGGTCCCGCTGGACCCCCGCCGCCTCGGGGATGGAGAGCGTCCAGGGGTGCAACTGACTGGGCGGGCGGGCGTTCGCGTCGGTTTGGGCGGGCATGGTTCCTCGGCATGGGGTACAATTGCGTTGGCGGCGCCTGCGCACCCTGTCTCAAGGTGAGGAGCGAAACGAAAGGAAATATACTAGCCGAGAGGCGAAGTCGGTGGGCGGGTCGCCCAATCGGGGCTGCGCCGGCCTCCAACATCATCAAGGAACGTGGAGGGTTCGCATGCTGAAGTTCGTGCTGGGGATCATGGTCGGCTTCTTCGCCGGCCTCTGGTTCGCCGACTGGCTCGAGTCCGAGGCCGAGGACGTGATCGAGGAGCCCGAGCAGCTCATCAAGGTCGACGAGATCCGCCCCGCCGAGACGACCGCCTGAGCCGGCCTGCCCCTCACCACCGGACGTCAGCCGATCGGCCCCGTGCGATCGGCTTCTTTGTTTGCGCTTGGCACCTCACCACGCGCCGAGGTACCCTATGGACCTAAGCGAGTCGGCCTGGGGCATCATCGGTCACGCCCGGCAGATCGACCAGCTCGAGCGGGCGATCCGGCGCGGCACCGTGGCCCACGCCTACCTCATCACCGGCCCCGCGCGCGTGGGCAAGACGGCGCTCGCGCTCGCGCTGGCACGCCGCCTCTGCTGCGTCGGCGACCCGCCGCCCTGCGGTGTCTGCCGGCCCTGCCGTGCCATCGCGGCCGGCACCTTCCCCGACCTCACCCTGGTCGAGCCGCTGGCGGCGGAGGGAGCCGGTGCCGACAACGCCGAGGGCGGGCGCAAGCGCTGGATCACGATCGGCCAGGTGCGCGAGCTCCAGCGCACGATCAACCTCACGCCCTACGAGGCCAAGCGCAAGTTCGCGCTCATCCTCGACGCCGAGAACCTCCAGGGTCCGGCATCGGACGCGCTCCTCAAGACGCTCGAGGAGCCGCCGCCGCGCTCCGGGCTGATCCTGACCGCGGCCGACGCCCGCGCGCTCGCCCCGACCATCGTCTCGCGCTGCCAGACGATCGCGCTCAGCCCGGTGCCCGAGCCGACGCTCGCGGCGGCGCTGGAGGCACGGGGCGTGCTTCGCACCACGGCCGAGCGGCTGGCGCGCCTGGCCCGCGGCCGACCCGGCTGGGCGCTGGCCGCCTGCGACGATCCTCAACTGGTCGAGCAGACGGAGCGTTGGCTACGGGACTGGCTGGCGCAGCTCGAGGCCGATACGCCGGCGCGGTTGGCGTTTGCCCAGGCGCTGGAGAAGACGTTCAAGGAGGACCGGGCCGGGTTCGAAGAAGGGCTGGACATCTGGCTCGGCTGGTGGCGCGACCTCCTGCTCGTCCGGGCGGGCTGCGCCGACCTCGCGGTCAACGCCGAGCACCTGGCGACGCTGCGCCGCTGGGCCGAGCGGCTGACGGCAGAGGAGATCGTCGCCTGCATCCACGCGATCCAGTCGACGCTGGTGAGTCTCGGCCAGAACGCGAACCCGCGCCTCACCCTTGAAGCGATGCTGATCGGTCTGCCCACGGACCGACTGAGCGGTGCCCGCGGCTGATGGCCGACCACCAGAACCATGGGACCGCGACGCCGGAGCCGCCCGTGGCCGCCGCGGCGGGCCATCGGCCGGGCATGATCGGCGTCCGCCGCGCCCGTTCCGGCGCGCTCGCCTTCTGCGCGACCGGTTCGGTGGAGCTGGAGTGGGGTGACCCCGTGCTGATCGCGCGGGGAGACAACGTCGGCCTCGGAGTGGTCGTGCTGCCGCCCCCGCGCATCGTCTCGGCCCCGGCCGACCTGCCCGCCCGCCTCCAGGCCGAGGCCCTGGCCGACCCCGAGCGGATACGCGCCGCGCGGGCGGCTCTCGACGCTGCGGCCGCCGCCACTGCGGCGACCTGGCTGCGCGACCGCGGTAGCCCGCTGCGGGTGGTGGGGGCAGGGTGGGCCGTGGACGGCAGCCGGCTCACGCTCGCGCTTGCCGGCGCGCCGACTGATCCTGCCGACCTGGCCGGCGCGCTGTCCGCCCACTTCGGGGTGCCGGTCCGGCTCGTGCGGCTGGACTCCGATGGCTCCGAGCCGGCCGCGGATCGCTCCGCAACCGGCTCGATCGCTGCCGACGAGCCGCCCGACCGCCCGGACGTGCCGGCGTGCGCGGCGCGGGCCGGCCATCGATCCGCAGCGCCGCTGGACCCTGCAACGCGAGCCTGGTGGCAGGCGCGGCGGGAGGGGCGTTCCGACGCGTACACGCGCGCGCGGCGTCGGCTGCCCTATCTCGGTCAGCGGGTGCAGACGCCGCACGGTCCCGGCTTCGCGGCGGCCCTCGAGGTCGAGGCCGGAGTCGTGGTGGTGGAGCTCGAGGGCGGCGGTGCGGTGCGCGTGGGTGCCGACGATTGGCAGCCGCTCCCATCGGGGCACGCTGAGCGAGGCTAGCGTCGATTCAACAGCATGCCCCCTGCCGAAGGGGTCCGGGCTCCCGGCGATGGCAGCCGAGGGTGCAGCGCCGAAGCGACGATTGCGGCCCCGGTTGCGGGTAAACCTGTGGGTGAGGACCAGACCGGCTGGGTGCCGCCGCGTGCGAAACGGGGGCTCCGCCGAGCGGCGTGGGCCGGCAGCGAAGGTGAGACCGGCGGCGTCGCCCGTGTCGTCCGAGCGGTGGAGCCGGCGTGGTAATGCGCGGCGGCGCCCGAGCATGGTTCAATGCACGGTGGAGGGGCGTTCACCGCGTCAGCGTCGGGTTGCCCCATGCGGGCGGTGACCGATCCACCCGCCGGGCTGCTCGGGTCGCTCCGGGGGACTTCGGGCCAGATGGCAATGCGCGGCCGCCCGTGGGGAGGCGCGTCGACAACAGCGCAGGAGCTTGGGAAGGGTCGTGGAGGAGCTGTTCATCCGGTATGGGCTGTATCTCTGGCTGGTCAGCCTGCTGCTGGTCGTCGGACTCGGCATCTGGCTCTGCCTGCTGCAACGCCGGTTGACCGCGACGCTCGCGCACTACCACCGCCTCACCGCCGGCACGAACGAGGCGACGCTGCCGCAGGTGCTCGAATACCACCTCGAGCGGGTGCAACGCGCGGCCGGTCGCGTCGACGATCTCGACGAAAAATACCTCCAGATGGAGAAAGTGTTGCGCGGAGCCGTCCAGCACGTCGGGCTCGTGCGCTACAATCCGTTCGGGGACACGGGAGGAGATCAGAGCTTTTCACTGGCGCTGCTCAACGCGGCAGGCGACGGTGTCGTGATCAGCTCGCTCTATGCCCGCGATCGCACGCGGGTCTATGCCAAACCGGTGACGAATCGCCGCTCCACCTACCATCTCTCGGACGAGGAGGAGCAGGCGATCAGCCTGGCCGGGGCGCCGGGCGGCGAGCCGGTCGAGCGCGTCCCCACTCCACGTGAGGTGACGCCGACGTGAAAGCGGGGTTGGTGCTCTGCGCGCTGGTGGTCTCGGTGGCGGCTCTGCCACTCGCTCCGCCCGGCGCCGGGCCCAGCCCGCAGGCGCCGCCACCCGGCTCAACCTACCCCTGGCCGCCATTCGCCGGCGGATCTTTTTTTTTGGCCCGCTGCAAGCGACATAACATTCGATCGCTCCGCCTCCCCTCTGCCGTTGGCACCCGCCGCCGGCGATCCGGTGCTGGCGGGGGGCGGCTGGTGGCCGACCGCACAGGCCCCAACGCCCGTGACCTCGCCGACGCCCA
>JBHOQZ010000086.1:0-1878 GCA_042408635.1 Chloroflexota bacterium | reverse complement strand
CGGTGTCGTCTCTGCGCCGACCTGCGCTACCGGTCGCAGCGCGTGAGCCCGGCCGACCGGGCGCGGGCGACGGCGCAAGCGATCCGCCGGCGGCTCGGGGGGACGGGGAGCCTGCTCGAGCCGTTCCCGGCGAAGCCGAAGGGGATGCACTGGCGGACCTGGAAGCGGCTCCGGGACCAGGCGCGGGCCGGCGAACGGGTCTGGGCCGTGGCGAGCGCGGGGTGGCTGGCGACGCACGACGCGCGCGTCGCCCAGCTGCTGGCGCGGGCGGAGCTCTCCCCGCGGCCGCGGGGATCCAGGTGCGGCGGTAAGCTCCGGTGCCGGGTCGGCTCCCGCGCCACCCGCTGGGGGCGGACGCCCCCGCCGACGAGGAGACCCCCTGCACGCCGGCACATCGGAAGCTGGTGGCGCAGTGTCTCGAGCTCTATCTCCAGGACGCGGACTGGCTGGCAGATCGGGTGACGGCACCCCGGCGGCGGTCGACCGCGACGGTCGGGCTGGAGCTGGCCCCGGGCATGGTCTCGCGGCTCGAGCTCGGCACGGCCTGGGCGGCGCTCGAGACGGACCACCCCGAGCTGGCACGGCTGCTGCGCTGGCGCTACCGCGACCACCTCCCCGTCGCCGAGGTCGGGCGACGGGCGTGCTGCGGGCGATCAGAGCTGTCCCGGCGGCTCACCGCGGCGCTGGACGTTCTGATCCTGCGGATCTGGCGGTGACGCCGCACCGGCCCCAGCCGGGGGCTGCTCGAGACGGCGGTACGCGCGGATCGCCCGCTCGTCGAGCTGGCGCCTGGCCGCCGCGGTGAGCGGCCGCAGGCCGATGGCGGCCATGGCCATTCCAGCGCAGTGGGCGGGGTCGTCAGATGGTTCGACCCCGCCCAGCTTTGCCAGCGTGTAGCCGACGAGGACGGCTTGCGCTGCGCGCTCTTGCTCTTCGTCGAAGCAGGCGAGCTCGTAGCGGAGGAAAGCGCCCACGCTCCCCGTCAGCCGCAGCGCCGCTTCGGCTTCGCAGATCTTCGTGCTCGTGGCCGGCTCGCGGGTCGCGTCCCAGACGCGAGTTGCAACGTCAGCAAGGAACCGGGCCAGCGAAGTGGTGTCGGAAGAATCCCCCCGTTCGACGCCGGCCGGCGACGCCGCGCGTGCGCGCTCGATCTGCTCGACCGCGTGGACGTGGCGGCACTGGCCGCGATACTGGAAGCTTTTGCAATCGCACTGGTGGACGCCGTTGACGTCTTTGACCACGTGCCAGCCGCCTGGCTCGCTCCTGGACGCGACGAGCGCGCCGCTCTCGCTGAGGATCACCTGCTCGCCGTCGACGTCGATCTGCTGCACCACGGGAAGACCTCCGGACGTTCGTTCGAGCGCTCTCCACAGGAGACTACACCACGCGACAGCCTTTGTCAAGAGGGAACAGGTGCTATGACGCACTTTTAATTCACGTCGTGCAGGCACATGCTTTATACTACGCAACGTGAGCGCACTCGGTGGGAGAAACGGGGAGAGGATGAAAGACCAGTTCCTGACGGTCAAGGAGATTGCCGAGCGCTTGCGGGTGCACCCGGAGACGGTGCGGGGGTGGCTGCGCACGGGCCAGCTTGCGGGGGCCCGCCTGGGGAAACGGGCCGGGTTCCGCATCAGCGAGGCCGACGTGCAGGAGTTCCTCGACCAACGAAAAAAGCGCGGCCTCGCGTCAGACCACCCCCCGTCGACCGCATCGGACGCCGCGGCCGCACGCTGAGAAAGCGCCCGAGGGGGACGGGGCGGGAGGAGACGATGCGCGGGTTCTGGACGCTGCTCCACGGGGTCTTCGTCACCCGCGCGCTCGCCCGCGGCCCGCGCTCCTTCGCGCGCTCCGAGGCACGGCGCCAGGCGCGCAAAG
>JBHOQZ010000697.1:0-3212 GCA_042408635.1 Chloroflexota bacterium | reverse complement strand
CACGGCACCGGCCGGTCCCCGCCGCCCAGCCGGCGCGGCCCGGCCGCGCCGGCCCTGGCCGAAGCCCTGGCGTGGCCGGGTTTCCAGATGGCGCCCACCACCCCGACCCCTTGGGCGGAGAGTCGGGGTGGTGGATAGCCGCCCGCAGGAGGGGCAATGTTGCACCTGGTGATCCGAGCCGATGAGCCAGTCCCCGCCGCCCTACCCCTCGACGGGGTCGAGGTGCAGGTGTGGCGCGACCTGGACGGGACGGTCTGCGCCTGCGGGCAGACGCTCGGCGGGCGGCACTGGCTGCACTTCCCGGGCCTGGCCAGCTACCACTTCGAGGCGATCGGGACCGACACCACGGTGATCGCGATCCCCGTGCCCCCGGTTCGGCCCGAACTGATCTGGGACACCTTCTACCGCTCGGTGCTGCCGCTCGCACTGCAGGCGCGCGGGCGCGAGGCGCTCCACGCCAGCGCCGTCCTGGCGCCGGCTGGCGTCGTCGGGTTCTGCGCGGTGTCGCAGACCGGCAAGTCCACCCTTGCCTGCGGCCTCAGCCGGCGTGGCTACCCCCTCTGGTCCGACGATGCGCTCGCCTTCGAGCCGGCCGGCGACGCCGTCATGGCGTTGCCGCTGCCGTTCAGCTTGAGCCTGCGGCCGGCCTCGGCCGCGCACTTCGGTCTGGCGGGGTCCGAGCAGCCGGACGGTCCGACGCAGTCGGGCTTCACGGCGCACGCCCACCCGCGGCCGTTGCTCGCGCTCGGCGTCCTGGCCCGGCTGCCGGACGAGCCCGGGTGCCCGCTGGTCGAGGTGGTGCGGTTGCCCTCGGTGCGGGCGTTCTCGGCCGTGCTCCCCCACGCCTACTGCTTCGCGCTCGACGAGCCCCAGCAGACGCGCACGATGCTGCGCCACTACCTCCATCTGGCGGCGGCCGTGCCGGTGTTCGACGTCCGGTTCCGCCCCGGGCTGGACCACTTCGAGCGGGTGTTGGACGAGATCGAGCGGGTGGTCTGCCGAGCCGAACGCGAGCCGGCAGGCTTGCGGGAGCGGTCGGCGTGAGGACGGGGCGGGTGCTTCGGCGCGCGGTCGACCGGTGGGCAGGGATACCGGCGGAGGTTCGTCTCCTGCTCGACTGCCTGTCGCCTCAGGCCGGTCCGCCATGCCAGCCCGAGCGTCCGGCCGCTTCCTTCGACTGGGAGCGGCTCCTGCGGCTGGGTGAGCAGCACGGGTTGCTCCCGCTGCTCGACCGATACCTGGAGGGGTCGGGCATCGAGGTGCCCGAGGCGGTGCGCCTTCACCTGCACCGCCGGGCGCGGGCGACCGCCTACCGCAACCTGGCGCTGACGGCCGAGCTGCTGCGGCTGCTGGCACGGCTCGAGGCGGCGGGGGTGGTGGCCGCGCCGTTCAAGGGTCCGGTCCTCGCGGTGAGCGCGTACGGCGACCTCGGCCGCCGTGACTTCCTCGACCTCGACCTGCTCGTGCGGCCGCCCGGGATCGCGGCGGCGGAGCGGGTGCTCGAAGCGGAGGGCTACCGACCCGAGTTCGCGCTCGACCCGGCGCGCGGCGCCGAGTTGGTCGCGACCGATTGCGAGCGCGCCTTTGTCCACCCGACCCGCGGCGCCGTGGTCGACCTGCACTGGGGGTTCTCGCATATCCATTTCCGGTTTCCGCTGCGCGTCGACGCGGTCTGGACGCGCCTGGCAACTGCGA
Source organism: Chloroflexota bacterium (assembly GCA_042408635.1). GTDB lineage: Bacteria > Chloroflexota > UBA6077 > FW602-bin22 > JBHOQZ01 > JBHOQZ01. Next base: position 1,517 of record JBHOQZ010000697.1, on the reverse strand, counting down.
CGCTCGGCGGCCGGCAGGTGCCGACGCTCGGCCCGGAGGACACGCTGCTCCTGCTCTGCGCGCACGGCACGAAGCACCTCTGGGCCCGGCTGATCTGGGTGGGCGACGTGGCGCACACGGTCGCGGCGCGGCCCGACCTCGATTGGGCGACGCTGCTGGGTCGGGCACGCGGGCTCGGCTGCGAGCGCATGCTCCTGCTCGGCCTGCACCTGGCGCGCGAGCTCACCTCGGCCGAGCTGCCGGCAGCCGTGCAGGCGCGGATTGCCGGCGAGTCGGCCGTGCGGGGGCTGGGCGACCGCGTGCTGGCCTGGCTGGTCCGGGACGAGCTGGGGACGCTCGAGCCGTTCGCCGGCGGTCGCTTCCACCTGGACTCGCGCGAGCGCTGGCGCGATCGGCTGGCCTATGCGCTGCGCTTCGCCACTGCCCCCACCGTCACCGAGCGGTTCGTCGACGGACCCCCGGCGGCGCTGGGCTTCCTCCTGCCGGTGATCCGCCCGATCCGGCTCGCGGGCATCTACGCACCGCGGCTGTTGCACCGGCGCCGGTGACGGTGCCCGTGCGCGCGCCACGTCGCCCTGCCCCGGCCAACGCCACGCTCGTCGCCCTCCTGCGCGACCTCTGGCGCGTGGCGGGGCCGCGCACCCTCTGGGCGGTCGCGCTGACGGTGCTGGCGGGTTTGACCGAAGGTTTCGGCCTCGTCCTGCTGCTGCCGCTCCTCGGCCTTATGGGCGTGGAGGTGACAGCGGGCGCCGCCGGACCGCTGACGGACGCGGTGGCGAGCGGCTTCGCCCGGCTCGGCCTGCAGCCGACGCTGAAGCCGCTCCTGGCCTGCTTCCTCGCGCTGCTGGTGGCGCGGGCGCTGCTCCAGCGCTGGCAGAGCCTGGTCGCGCTCTCGCTCCAGTTCGACTACGTGGCCCACCTGCGCGCCCGCCTCTATCGCGCGCTCGCGGGCGCGGGCTGGCCGTTCTTTGCCAGCCGCCGCGCCTCCGACTTCACCCACGCGCTCACGGTCGAGGCCGACCGGGTCGGTTCGGCAGCGCAGGAGCTGTTTCGGCTCGCCGCCAGCGGCGCCGTGACGGCCATGTACCTGGGCCTGGCGCTCCTGCTGTCGTGGTCGATGACGCTGCTCGTGCTGGCCTGTGGGCTCCTCCTGGTGCTGCTCCTGCGCGGCAAGACGCGCGCCTCGTACCAGACGGGCCTGACGCTCTCCGAGGTGACGGGCCGGGTCCAGGCGGTGGCGCAGGAGCACCTCAACGGGATGAAGACGGTGAAGAGCTACGGCGCCGAGGCGCGCAGCGCTGCCTTGTTCGCGCGGCTCGGCCGGCGCATCGCCGCGGTGCAGGTCGACGCCATCCGCCACTGGCTCGACGCGCGCGGGCTCTTCGAGGTCGGCTCGGGGCTGGCGCTCTGTGCGATCCTCTACGTTGCCCTCGAGCTGCTGGCGATCCCGCCCGGCAGCCTGCTGCTGCTGCTCTTCCTCTACATGCGGCTGGTGCCGAGCTTCGCGCTGCTCCAGG
>JBHOQZ010000696.1:0-2050 GCA_042408635.1 Chloroflexota bacterium | reverse complement strand
GCTGGAGCATCGAGACGGTCTTCCCCGACGAGGCCGCCTGGGAGCGCGAGTACGCCGAGATCGCGCGCCAACTGCCCGACCTCGAGCGTCACCAAGGCCGGCTCGGCGAGTCGGGTGAGGCACTGCTGCGCGCGCTGACGGAGCGCGACGCGCTGCTCGAGCGGCTGCGTCGGATCGAGGTCTACGGCCGCATGCGCCGCAGCGAAGACGCCACCGATCCGGCGCGCGTTGCGCTGGCCGACCGCGGCCAGGCGCTCGGCAACCGCGTCCGCGCCGCTGTCGCCTACGTCGAGCCGGAGCTGCTCGCCATCCCGCGCGAGACGCTCGCCGCCTTCATCCAGGCAACGCCCGGCCTGGCCGTGTACCGCCACTACGTCGACAAGCTGCACCGCGCCCGGCCGCACGTGCGCTCGGCCGAGGTGGAGGAGGTGCTGGCGCTGGCGGGCGACGTGCTGGCCGCCCCCTCGCGCACGCACCACGCGCTCGAGAATGCCGACATGGTGCTGCCCGCGATCCGCGACGAGGCGGGCAACGAGGTGCGTCTCGCGCCGGGCAACGCGGCGCGCTACGTGCGCAGCCGCGACCGGCGCGTGCGCCGCGACGCCTGGAACGCGGTGGCGGACGGGCACCTGAGCCTGCGCCACGGCTTCGCCGCCGCCCTCGCGGGCGCGGTGGCGCGCGACGTCTTCCTGGCGCGGGCGCGGCGCTACGACTCGTCGCTCGAGGCCGCGCTCGCGCCCAACGCCATCCCGACCGCCGTCTTCCACAACCTGCTCGACACCGTCTGGCGCAACTTCGGCGTCTGGCAGCGCTACTTCCGCGTGCGCGCCCGCAGCCTCGGCCTCGACCGGATCGCCCCCTACGACCTGAGCATGCCGCTGACCGAGCGGGCGCGGCCGGTCAGCTTCGAGGAGGCGGTCGAGCTGATCGCGGCGGGGCTGGCACCGCTGGGCGAAGAGTACGTCGGCGTCGTCCGCCGCGGGATCGCCGAGCGCTGGGTCGACCGCGCCGCCAACGTCGGCAAGGGCAGCGGCGCCTTCAGCACCGGCGCGCCGGGCACGCACCCGTTCATCATGATGAACTGGGCCGACAGCACGCTCAGCCTGGGCACGCTCGCCCACGAGCTCGGCCATTCGCTCCACAGCTACTACGCCTGGCGGCACCAGCCGTTCATCTACACGCGCTACTCGATGTTCGTCGCCGAGACCGCCTCGAACATGCACCAGGCGCTCGTCGGCGCCTACCTGCTGCGCCGCGACGAGGACCGCGACTTCAAGATCGCGGTGATCGAGGAGCGCATGGCGAACAACCTGCGCTACCTCTTCACGATGCCGATCCTCGCCCGCTTCGAGTTGACGATCCACGAGCAGGTCGAGCGCGGGGAAGCGCTCACCGCCGACTCGATGGGCGCGCTGCTGGCCGACCTCTACCGCCAGGGGTTCGGCGACGCCGTCGAGATCGACCCGCCGCGCCAGGGGATCATCTGGGCGGAGTTCCCCCACCTCTTCACGCCGTTCTACGTCTTCCAGTACGCGACCGGGATCGCTGCTGCGGCGGCGCTGGCGCAGCGGGTGCTCGCGGAGGGCGAGCCGGCGGCAACGCGCTACCTCGAGTTCCTCAAGGCCGGCGACTCGCTCTACCCGATCGACGCGCTCGGGCTCGCCGGGGTCGACATGACCACCCCGGCGCCGATCCAGACCGCCTTCGATCTGCTCGACGATCTCGTCAGCCAGCTCGACGCGCTGACCCGCTAGCCCGGACCTCATGGCAGACTCTCGTCAGTGGTGGCGGGTGCCCGGTGGGGGCCACGGGGACGCGGGCCGTCCGGGGCACCCGGCGCCGGGACGGGACTGTCGGAGGGAACGAGCGGTGGCGGACCAGCAGCAGTATTACGCGCTCATCTACGAGGTGGTGGACGACTACGTGGCGCGGCGGGCGCGCTTCCGAGAGGATCACCTGCGCCGGGCGCGCGAGGCGCACGCGCGCGGGGAGCTCCTGCTCGCCGGGGCGTTCAGCGATCCGGTCGATCTCGCCCTGCTGGTCTTCAGGG
>JBHOQZ010000694.1:0-9687 GCA_042408635.1 Chloroflexota bacterium | reverse complement strand
CCGTTGGGGAGCGGCGGCCGGCGCGGCGGGCCGTGCCCTGGCCCGTGCGGCGCCTCGCGCCTCGGGGGAGCGTGGGCGTGGCCGTTGGGGGGGCGCGGGGCAAACCCGAGCGGACGGAAGGTGCCCTCCTCGCGCGCGGGGTGCATAGGGAAAACGCCCATCAAGACGCGCGTGTTGTAGTCGGCGCAGCACTCGAGGCCGATCTTGCCCTGCTTGGCGAGCTCGATCAGCACGTTGGCCGGCTTGGCCGGCAGCCCCATGTACACGGGTCCACGGTCGTCGTAGACGACGGTCAACTCGTCGCCCTCGATCATGAAGCGCCGTCGGATCTCATGGATGGGCATGTAGCTACGGCTGCGAATGAACCAGAGCACGGTGCTCGGGTTGATCTTGGGGCCCTTTGCCATAGCAAATCGACCTGCACGCGGGATGAGCCCGAACGCGCCGGGTCCGCTGGCGCCTGCCCGCTCTGCCGGCTTGCGGCCGGTAGAGCGGCGCGACGCGCCAATCGGAAACGCGCTCCCCCTTTCCGCTCATTATACCCGAACGGACGCGGTTCTGAGCCGGTTTGACGCCGCGCGCCAGCCCTCGCTATAATGCTGAGCGCTGTCCGCCGGGCCTGTCCGGCGGCTGCGCGCGTCAAGGAGGTTTCTTCGGTGCAGCAACGGACCCTGCGCGTGCTGGTCGCGATCGCGATCCTGGCGGTGGCCGCGGCCTACCTCTCCTGGCCGAGCAACGACTACATCTCGCTCGGCCCCATCCAGCACGACATCAAGATCCGCGAGGGGCTCGACCTGCAGGGCGGCGTGCAGGTCCGCCTCGAAGCCGACCCGCCGGCGGGGGTGCCGGTGACCTCCGACACGATGCAGGCGGCGCGCGACATCATCGAGAAGCGCATCAACGCGCTGGGCGTCGCCGAACCGCTGATCCAGATGCAGGGTGATCGGCGCATCATCGTCGAGCTGCCCGGCCTCCAGAACGTCGACGAGGCGATCAAGACGTTCCAGGGCACCGGCCTCCTCGAGTTCATCGACGCCGGCTCAACACCCCTGCCGATCGACGCGGTCGTCACGACCTCGCTCGGCGGCCCCAGCAGCGTCACCTCCGGCACCACCTCTAGCACCGAGCCCGGCGCCTCCACCCAGCCGACGGGCACGGCCGGGATCACCGACACGGTTGCCATCACCGACACATCCAGCATCATTGGCACCGCCGGCACCAGCACGAACCCGTCCGGGCCGGTCTACCGGACGGTGGTGACAGGCGCCCAGCTCAACTCGAGCGGCGTCAACGTCGGCTACGACCAGTTCGGCAAGCCCGAGGTGCTCTTCGAGTTCAACTCGGAGGGCGCGCGCGAGTTCGGCACCTTCACGACGCAGAACGTCGGCAAGTACCTCTGCATCCTGGTCGACAAGCGTGTGATCTCGTGCCCGGTGATCCAGTCGCCGATCACGGGCGGCAGCGGGCGCATCACGGGCAACTTCACGCTCAACGAGGCGCGCAACCTCGTGATCCAGCTCAAGTACGGCGCGCTGCCGATCCCGCTCAAGATCGTCGAGAGCCGGTCGGTCGGGCCGACGCTGGGGCAGGACTCGATCAACTACAGCCTGCGCGCCGGCATGATCGGCCTGCTGCTGGTCATGCTCTTCATGGCGCTCTACTACCGTTTGCCGGGGCTGATCGCGGACCTGGCGCTGGTGCTCTACGCGCTGCTGGTGCTGTCGATCTTCAAGCTGGCCGGCGTGGTGCTTACGCTCGCCGGGATCGCCGGCTTCATCCTCAGCATCGGCATGGCGGTCGACGCCAACATCCTGATCTTCGAGCGCATGCGCGAGGAGCTGCGCGCCGGCCGGTCGCTGGCGGCCGCGCTCGACGCCGGCTTCAGCCGCGCCTGGAGCTCGATCCGCGACTCGAACATCTCGACCTTGATCACCTGCGTGATCCTCTACTTCTTCGGTGACGCCTTCGGCGCGAGCATCATCAAGGGCTTCGCCGTCACCCTCGCCATCGGCGTGCTGGTCAGCATGTTCACCGCGATCGTGGTCACCCGCACCTTCCTCCAGACGGTGCAGATCCTCGCCAGCCGCAACCAGGGCGTGGCCGCGCTCGTCAACCGCTTCTGGTAAACCGCCGCTCCCGCGCAACCTCCCGCGAGCTCAACACGGACCGGAGCGCCCGTCGCCGCGTGCCGACGGGCGCTCCGGTCCGTTTCGCCGGCTACGCGCGCGGGGCCGGTTAGAGCTTGACTAGGCCCTTCTGGAGCGCCTTGGTGACGGCCTCGGTGCGCGTCGAGACGTCGAGTTTCGAGAGGATGACGCCGACGTGGAACTTCACCGTCCGCTCGGTGATGAACAGCTCGTTGGCGATCTCCTTGTTGCGGTAGCCGCGCGCCATCAACTGGAGCACCTCGAGCTCGCGCGCCGTGAGCTGCTCGCCCGGTCGCTCCGGCTGCATCATCGAGCTAACGCGCTGCAGCAGCCGGCTCGCCACCACCGGTTGGATGAGGGAGCCGCCCGAGTGGACCACCCGCAGCGCCTGGAACAGCTCGTCGCGCGGCGCGCCCTTCAGCAGGTAGCCCTGCGCGCCCGCCTGAACGGCGCTCAGGATGCGCTCGTCGGTGTCGTAGGCGGTCAGCACGACCACGCGGGCGTTGGGATCGACGGCGCGGATGCGCTGGATCGCCTCGGCACCGTCCATGGTAGGCATCTGCAGGTCCATGAGGATAACGTCGGGCTTGAGCTCCTGGACGCGCTGCACCGCCTCCTCACCGTCGGCCGCCTCCCCGACGACCTCGAGGTCGGGCTGCGTGCCCAGCATGCCCGCCAGGCCCTCGCGCACAACCGGGTGGTCGTCAACGACCAAGACTTTGATCACTTCGCTTGCTCCCGATCTCGACCTGCCGCACGCCCCGGCCGTTGAGGTGAACCGGCACGCGGACGGTGATGCGCGTGCCCTCGTTCACGGCCGTCTGGACGCCGACTGTGCCGCCCAATAGCTTGGTCCGCTCCTGGATCGCCACCAGGCTGACGCCGGCCGGGACCCCCCCGCGCTCCTCGGTCGGGTCGAAGCCGCGGCCATCATCCTCGATAACTAGCTCCACCCCGCCCGGCACGCAGCCGACCTCGATCGCCACGTGGCGCGCGCCTAGGCGGCGCGTCACCGCGCCCAGCGTCTCCTCGGCGATCCGGTAGAGCCCGCGCTCGACGCGCGCGGGCATCCGCTCGGCGAACCCGTCGCGCGTCAGCACGCGCGTGCGGATCCCGGACTCGCGCTCAAAGCGGCCCGCCAACTCGACAAGCGCCTCCGGCAGCGTCTGGTCGCGGCGCAAGCCCTTGCGTAGATCGAGCACTGAGAAGCGCGCCTCGTCGAGGTTGCCGCGGGCGAGCGCGAGCGCCTTCTGCACGCTCTTGCGGGCGAGTGCGGGGTCGCCGTCGAGCGCAACGTCGGCCAGTTCGAGCTGGAGCGCGATCCCGGTGAGCCCCTGGGCCAGCAGGTCGTGGATCTCTCCGGCCAGGCGGTTGCGCTCCTCGGTCACCGCCAGCTCGCGTGCCTCGGCATTGAGGCGTGCGTTCTCGAGCGCGACCGCGATCTGGTCGGCCAGGATCTGGACGGTGAAGAGGTCGCCCTCGTCGAACGCCGCCAGCCGCCGGCTCTCGATGTCGACCACGCCGATGACGGTGTCGCCGGCCCGGATCGGCACCGCCAGCTCCGAGCGGATTCCGCTCAACTCGTGGAGTTCCATGTAGCGCGGCTCCTGGCTGACATCGGGCACTAGGAGCGGCTCACCGGTGCGGCCCACCCAGCCGACGATGCCCTGCTCGCCCACGCGCAGCCGCACCCCGAGCGGCACCGGGCCGTGGAACGGTCCGGTGCCGGCGCGGAAGACCATCGCCTGCTGCGCCTCGTCGAGCAGGAAAATGTTGGCGTTGTCGTAGCCAAATTGCTCGCAGAGCTGCTGAGTCACAAACGGCAGGAGCTCCTCGGGGTCGAGGATCGAGGCGATTCGGCGGGAGACCTCGTTGATGACGCGCAACTGCTCCGCCCGGCGGCGCTCGCGCTGGTAGAGCTGAGCGTGGGCGATCGCCACGCCGATCTGCTCGCCCAGCTCGCAGAGGAAGCGCACGTCGCGCTCGCGGAAGCGCGCGACGTCGGGGCTGAGCACACTGCACAGGCCGAGCACGCGGTCGGCATCGCGCAGCGGCACGCAGAGGTACGAGCGAAACCCCGCGACGATCGCCTGTCGGGCATAGAGCTCGGGCTCGCGCCGCAAATCCGCCGAGACGAGCGGCTGCCCAGTGGCGAGCACGCGCGCGGCCAGGCCCTCCCCAGACTTGCGCGCATGCAGCTCCTCGAGCAGTGGTTCGGGGATGCCGCGCCAGGCGATCAGCTTCGCGCCGCCCGTCTGCGGGTCGACGAGCGAGAGCAGGCCCGCCTCCAGCCCGGCCACCGCGAGCGTGCGCGAGAACGCCTCGTGCAGCACGCGATTCAGGTCGAGCGTCTGGGAGATGGCCTGAGCGATAACGCGCAGCGCCTCGCGCTCGCGCCGCTCGGCCGCGAGCTCCCCGGCGAGGGCAGCCGCGCGGCGCCGCAGCCGCGAGAGCAAGGCATCAATCCGACGCGGGTTGACGGGTCGTGCGCGCTTCCGCATCCCACCACAATCGCTTTCCAGGGGCCGGCGCGCGACAAAATATGCGCGGGGGCGAGGCATCACCAATAGTATAGCAGGCGCTACCGCTTAGCTCCCGCCCCGGATCGGCGCGTGTGATCGGAAGCGCGGGGAGTCCGTCAGCGGCGGCGCACGACCACGAGCTTGTCGAGCGCCTGCTCGGCGCCCCAGACCTCGCCCGGCCGCCCCAGGAGCTGCCGGACGTTGGCGGCGCGACCCGAGAGCGGGAACGAGGCGAACGTCTCGTCGACCGGATCGAAGCGCACGATGGCGTCGGCACCCCAGTCGGTCAGCCAGACCTTGTCCTCGTGGTCGACGTAGACGGCGTAGACCTGCGGCGCACTGCCCGGCAGCTTCCAGGCGCGCCAGCCGTTCGTGGCCGGGTCGTAGACGCTCACCTGGCCCGAGTTCCACTCGCTGACCCAGATGCGGCCGACCGAATCCGACCAGACGCGGCGCGCGCCCTGCCTCGGGGTCGGCGGCTCTATCACCATCGCCTCACCCGTACCGGTGTCGATCCGGGCGATGTGGTTGCCGGCCAGGGAGGCATAGCAGACGTCACCGGTGGGCGTGGCGGTGATGCTGTAGGGGCCGGGGCCGCGGGGCGCGTCTGGGACGCGCCCCTCTCCGCTCTGCGGATCGACGCTGCCGTAGATCCCGGCCTGACCGGTGAACCAGAGCAGCCCGCGGTCGTCGAAGGTGGCGGTGTTGAGGTTGGCGTTCGCACGGTTGCGCGGCAGGGAGAAGTCGCGCACTTCCCAGGTGGCCGGGTCCACCCGCACGATCGCGTTGAGCCCGCCATCGGTGATCCAGCGGGCACCGTCGGGCCCCACGATCACGCCGTGCGGGTGGGCGTCGGCCCCGAGCGACTCTTCGCGCGTGGCGCCGGTGGCGGGATCACGGTAGCCGAGCTTGCCGGTCACCTGCTGCACGTACCAGACGCCGCCGTGCACCGCGGGCGCGACGTCGTGGGGCCGACCGCCCCGCGCGGCGGCGTACTCCTGCAGCTCCCAGGTCTCGTCCCCGGCGGCCGTCCCGGGCCTGGCGGGCGTCGTGGTGGTCAGCCCCACCGCCGCGACCACGAGCAGCACCAGCACCACCGGAAGCGCGCGGCTCCGCCTCGCCGGTGCCATCTTCGCCTTCTCACTCACGGCGTTCGGCCTGAAACCTGCGGCCGTCTGCCCAGTTCTCCGGTCGGGCCGCGCACGCGCGCTTGTGCCCGATCGGAGGAACGCCGGTCCCCGCCCGCGCGGGACGGCGCGGCGGCCACCAGATCGTCACACACCGGTCGGCTCGCACCGGCATCATCTCGGCAGCGAGGTGCCTGCCACCGACTGCGGCAACCGACCTGGCTCCAACCTCGGTCACGGGCCTGGCCTCGGGGCAGAACAGGCCGACCCGGCGCTGATGCACGCCATCCGGCCGTGCGTGCGCCTGGAGCCGGGCGAACGCAGCGGCCCGGAGCCGCTGGCGGCCCGACGGATCAAGCGTCGCCACGAATCATTACCGGCGGGCCGGGATCCACTCCCGGCCCGCCGGCCTGCCTGGTCCAGCGGCCCCCTAATGGCCTGCCTGCCTGCGAGCGCCCTCTAATGGCGTCGCCATCGATGTCATTCGACAACCTTCGTAACAAAAAGAACAGTCCCCGATGGCTGAATCAAGGGTTATTCGCGCGAACGTTGGGCATCTGCCCAAGCCTCCGGCGACGGCCCGGACTCCGGGTCGGGCGGGGTCGGGGCGGCCTCGGCGGAGGCACCCGTGTCGGGCGCGGCCGGCTCCTGGGTGCGCCGGGGCGCGCCGACCTTGACGAGCGCCGGCCGAAGGACGCGGTCGCCCAGGCGATAGCCCCGCTGGAAGACCGCCAGCACCTGGCCCGCGCGCTCGGACTCGACCTCCTCCTGCATCACCGCCTCGTGCAGGGCTGGGTCGAACGGCTCGCCCGCCGCCGCGATCTCGACCAGGCCGTGCGCCTCGAGCTCAGCGCGCAGCTTCCGGTCGATCAGGGCGATGCCCTCGAGCCAGGTCAGGCTCAGCAGCTCCGGCGGCAGCGAGAGGAAGGCGCGCTCGAGGTCGTCGAGCACCGGCAGCACGGCAGCGATGAACTCCTCGCTGGCGCGGCGCACGTGCTCGTTGCGCTCCTGCTCGGCGCGGCGCTTGAAGTTGGCGAAGTCGGCCTGGGCACGCTGCCAGTTGCGCAGGTACCGTTCGGCCGCCTCGCGCTGCTCCGCCAGCTCCGCCCGCAGGCGCTCGACTTCCGCCCGCAGATCGTCCGGCGGCGCCGCGTCGGGAGTCTCGGCCGCGACGTCGGCATCTGGCACCGCACCCGCGCTCTCCGTCGCGGCCGGCACACCCGGCTCGGCGGTGTTCGTCGACTCGGTTGGCCCGTGCGTCTCGGCTGGCGTTGGCATGGGCATCTCCTTCCCTCGCGAGTATTCGGTGCCCCGGTCGGGGGTGCGACGGCCCGCCCTGCCCGCGACGTTGGCACCGTAGCCGGCGACCTGCCAGCCGCGCCCGCCTCGAGACGGTCCGGGTAGGGTGGCGCGGGCGCGGCGCGATCAGGCGCGCAGGTCGCGCCGAAGCTCGTCGAGCACCTGGCGCAGATAACGCATGGCGCGGATGGCGCGCCAGTAGCGCATCCGCGTCGGCCCGAGCACCGCCATCACCCCGCCGCTCTCCTCCGGGGCGCCGTAGCGGGCGATGACGAGGCTGCAATCGTGCAGCACCTCGAGCGGGATCTCCTCCCCGATAACCGTGCGCACGTCGTCGGTGGCGAGCGGCGGCAACTGCTGCACGAGCGCCCCGCTCTCGGCCATCTCGACGATGTCGCGCGCCCGCTCGGCCCGGCTGAACTCCGGCTGGGCCAGCACGTTGGCAACCCCGACGACGCTCGGGGCCCGCGCCGCCCCGGTGTCGACCTGCCGGAGCAGCTTGAGAAGTCTTTCTACAATCGACCGCTCGAGGTCGCCGGCCCCCTCCCCCTCGTGCGAGGAGGCGGCGGTCGCGATCTCAGCCGCGCTCTTGCCGGCGAAGCGCGCGTTCAGCCGGTTGCGCGTCTCGACGAGAGCGCCCGGCGCTGCGGGCTCCCCCAGCGGCACGAGGTGCTGGCCGACGGTGCCGTCGAGCAGCACGGCCACGAGCAGCACGAGCGACTCGGTCACCTCGACCAATTCGAGGTGCTTGAGCCGCGCCGAGGTCGGGTGTGGCGGCTTAACGAGCGCCAGCACGCCCACATAGCGGGCGAGGAGGGCAGCCGTCAGCTCGTACCAGCGCTCGGTATCGAACTCGATCTGGTGGAACTGGTGGCGAATCTGGTGCTGAACCTCGGTCGGCAGCTCACTGCTTTCGAGCAGCGCGTCGACGAAGTAGCGATAGCCGTGGCCGGTCGGGACCCGCGCGGCCGAGGTGTGCGGCTGCTTGATCAGGCCCATCGCCTCGAGCACCGCCATCTCGTTGCGGATGGTGGCCGCGCTCGCGTTCAGATTGTAGCGGCGGGCGATGTGCTCGGAGCCGACGGGCATGGCGTTGGCGATGTATTCGAGCGCGATCACCCGCAGGATCTGCTGCTGGCGCGGCGTCAGCGTCTCCAACAGCGCACCTCCCGGTGTTAGCACTCTCACGCGGCGAGTGCTAAGAGCCTACCACCCCGCCGGGCCGCCCGTCAACTCGATCTCTGCCGGGAGCGCCCCCCCGGCTCAGCGCACGAGGGCGAGCAGGCGCGGGCCGAACAGCGCGAGCGCGACGGCGACGGCCGCCACCGCGGCGATGAGCACGCCGCCCGCGGCGGCATCCTTGGCGGCGCCGGCCAGGGGGTGCCGGGCCGGCGAGGCGAGGTCGACCGCCTGCTCGATCGCGGTGTTGAACGCCTCGGCCGCGAGGACGAGGCCGATGGTGAGCGCGAGCACCGCCCACTCGACCGGTGCCAGACCCAGCCCGAGGCCGAGCAGCGCCGCCGCCAGACCGAGCGCGAGGTGGATGCGCATGTTGCGCTGGCCGGCCGACCGGGCGACGCCGCGCCAGGCATAGCCGAAGCTCGGCAGCAGGCCGCGCGCGAGCGGCCGTGCCGACGAGAGGTCGCCAGCCATGGTCGGGCCGGCCGACAAGACGTCCACCGACTCCCCCGGCGGAACCGCCGGGGCCGGGGGAAGTGCGCCGCGCGCGCCCTCGGGCGCAAGCATCTCCCGCTCCGGCGCGCGAGCCGGCGACCAGGTCATGCGCCCGGACGCGCGAGCCCGGGGAAGTGGGCCATCACCGCCTCCTCGGCCGCGCGCATCGCCCGACTCTCCGGCTCGGTCTCGTGGTCGTGGCCGAGCAGGTGGAGCGCGCCGTGGACCGCCAGGAACGCCAGCTCGCGGTCGAGCGGGTGACCGTACTCCACCGCCTGCGCCTCGGCGCGCGGGAATGAGATCACGATGTCACCCAGATACTCGCCTGCGCCCGCGGCCAGTGCCTCCTCCGCCACGATGAACTCGGCCTCCGCCTCGTCGGCGGGGAAGGAGAGCACGTCGGTGGGCACATCCTTGCCGCGAAAGTCGCGGTTCATGGATCGGATCGCCGCGTCGTCGACGATGCTGACGGTCGCGAGCGTGCCGCGCGGCGCCTCGAGGGGTGCGCCGCGCGCGTGGCATACCGCGGCCGCCACAGCCCCCCGCAGCAGCGCCGCGTCCACGCGGTCGATGAAGGCATCGTCAACCTCGACCTCGACGGCCGCTGCCAATGTTGCCAGGTCACCCGCCGGCTGCTCCATCCGCCCGCTCCAGCCCTACGCCCGGGCCTCGGTCGGCTGGACAGGTGGCGCGAGGCCCGGAGCCGGCTCACTAGATGCCGGCCCGGCACCGTCGAGCGCCACCGGTCGGCGCCCCTGCGCGCCCGGCGCCCGGGACGGATCGGCGGGCAACGCGCTGTCGAGGGCCGGCCCGGCGGCGCCATTGCTGCCGGGTATCGCGGGCGAAGCGTGGTCGGTCGGGGCGGCCAAAGTGCCCGTGACCAGCGGCCCCGGCGCCTCGGGCGCGGACCCGGTCTGG
>JBHOQZ010000688.1:0-2388 GCA_042408635.1 Chloroflexota bacterium | reverse complement strand
CCGCACAGCACCGCGCCCAAGCGCGAGCGGGCGCTGCTGGTCGGCGTGGACGTGCCGGGGCGGAGCGACGTCTTCTCGATCGAGGAGTCGATCAACGAGCTGGGGCTGCTCGCCGAGACCGGCGGATTCGAGGTCGTTGGCGCGGTGACGCAGCGGCTACCGCATCCGAACCCGGCGCACTACGTCGGCACGGGCAAGCTGGAGGAGATTCGCCGGCTGAAGGACGAACTCGGCGTGCAGGCGGTCATCTTCGATGACGAGCTGACGCCGTCGCAGGGGCGCGCGCTCGAGCGCGTGCTGAACGTGCCGGTCCATGACCGGACGGCCCTGATCCTCGAGATCTTCGCCCAGCGGGCGCGCACGCGCGAGGGCGATCTGCAGGTCCAATTGGCGCAGTACGAGTACCTGCTGCCGCGCCTGGCCGGGCAGTGGACGCACCTCGAGCGGCAGGTCGGCGGCATCGGCGCCCGGGCCGGCGCGGGCGAGACCCAGCTCGAGGCCGACCGGCGGATCGTGCGAAGGCGGATCGCCGATCTGCGGCGCGAGCTCGACAAGGTGCGCCAGCAGCGCGGCCTCCACCGCGCGCGGCGCCGCCGCAGCGCCATCCCGGTCGTGTCGCTGGTGGGCTACACCAACGCGGGCAAGTCGACGCTCTTCAACCGCCTCACCGACGCCGGGGTGCTGGCCGAGGACAAGCTGTTCGCCACGCTCGATCCGGTCACGCGGCGGGTGCGCCTGCCCCGCGGCCAGGAAGTGCTGTTCACCGACACGGTGGGCTTCGTGCAGAAGCTGCCGACCGAGCTGGTCGCGGCGTTCCGGGCGACGCTCGAGGAGCTCGAAGACGCCTCGATCCTGCTGCATGTGGTCGATATCACCCACCCGCACGCGCTCGAGCAGGCGGAGACGGTCCGGCGCGTCATCGCCGAGCTCGGCCTCGACGACCGCCCGGTGGTCACCGCGCTCAACAAGATCGACCTCGCACTCGAGGGCGAGCGGCGCGCGCCACTCCTCCAGCCCGAGCCGTCCGACACCGGCCCCAACGCCGAACTGGTCGGCGCGACGCCGGAGCACGGGTCGAGTGCAGCCGGTAAGCCGGCCCGGGAGCCGACCGACGTGACGGGGGCGGCCGCCCAGGCAGACCCGACGGCGGAGGCGGGGGATGAGTCCGCGGCGGACGGGGCCGCCGAGCCGCCGGTTCCGACCGACGTGGCGGGCATGCTGCGCGAGCTCACCGGCAGCTTCCCGCGCGCGGTCGCGGTCTCGGCGCTCACCGGCGAGGGCATCGAGGACCTGCTGCGGCAGATCGAGGCGGCGTTGGCGGAGGAATACGTCGAGGTCACGCGCACCATCCCGTACCAGCGCCTCGACCTGCTGTCGGTCGTGCGCGCGCGCGGGACCGTGCACAACGAGCAGCACCTCGAGGCAGGGACCGAGGTCTCGGCCCGGCTGCCGATCGGCATCGCGAGCTGGCTTGATCGCAACCTCGCCGGCGACGCCGCCGAACCGGCCGAACCATCCGAGGTGGCGCGAGGCGCCTGACGCCGGGGTGAAGCGCGCGGCTCGGCCCACCTCGTCTCAGCCGCCCACCTTTCGCCGCTCGGGGCCGAGGCAGGGCAAGGCGCGCGCGGGCGCTAGGGGGCGAACCGTTGCCGCCGGCCGCCGTTCGCGGCTCGAGGCTGATGCTGCGCCCGCTGGCGGAAGCGCCCGCCGGGCACCGTCTTGCCGCGCCGGCCTCGCTCCTGACCACGCCAGCGCGCCGGGTGAATCGCGGGCAGGCCCAACGCGGGGCTGAAGCGGGGTGCCCCGTGGCGGCTGCCGGATCCAGTCCGGGCGGCCCGGAGCGCGGCGATCAGCGAATTGACGGTGGTGCAGCCTCACGCCTCCGCGATGCGGCCACGCTCGAGCGGCCAGATCGTGATGCCCCAGGAGCGCATGGGCCGGCCGATCGGCTCGATCCCGGCGAACTCGACGACGTGCCGCCCTTCGCCGTGCCCGCCCGTGACGATCGGTCGCCCGGCTCGACCCGGTCGTCGATGGCGTGGTGCAGGTCGCTGAACGCCGCGCGCCAGGCGGTGACGGTATCGCGCAGCGGCCGCGGTCCGTGGGTGGTGCCGTGGCCGGCGTGGACGGCGTAGTCGGCGGTGAGGAGCGCGACGGCCAAGCCAGGCACTCGTTCCAGACCTCGTGGGGAGGGGCTGATCGGATCGGCGATCATCATCTGCCCTCCCTCGGGGCGAGCCTGCGTGTTTTTGACAGGTCGGCGGCGGGAACCTACAATTCGAGGAGCGCGGGAGTAGCTCAATTGGTAGAGCGCCACCCTTCCAAGGTGGATGTTGCGAGTTCGAGACTCGTCTCCCGCTCCGCCCGGCAGCGGCCGCTCAATCCAGA
>JBHOQZ010000687.1:0-1663 GCA_042408635.1 Chloroflexota bacterium | reverse complement strand
GCGCACGCCCACCCAGGACCCCGGTCCGATCGTCAGGGCGGTCAGCGGCACCCCGGCCGCCGGCGCGACCCCGCCCGCCGGGGCCACGCCCGTCGCCATTGCGCCGCCGACCAGCCCTAACGGGTCGGGGAGCACGAGCGGCGCGCGCGACACCGCCCCCTGCAACGCCCAGCAGCCGGACGTCTACATGTTCCCCTGGACCTCACCGCCCGGCAACACCTGGGAGAGCTCCGACATCTGGATCGACAGCCCCCTCAACGGCTACGGCACCTACAGCCGCGGCTCCTGGCAATCCCTGGCCGGCGATAGCGTGCCGCGCGGGAACGGGGACAACCCGGCGTTCGAGCAGGTGAACCGGATCTACGCGCGGGTGCGCAACGGCGGTGGCCGGGTGGCTGGCGACATCGTGGTCCACTTCGACATCACCGATCCGCCGGGACGCGGCATCAACGGCGCCAACGGCTTCAAGGAGCTGGGCTCGGTCTCGAAGGCGCAGTTCCCCGAGCTGGGGGTGCTCCAACCCGGCGCCTACACCGACGTCTACATCGAGTGGAAGCCGAGCGTGGCGGGGCTGGCCCCGTCGAGCCTCCTCCAGGCGCTGATGAAGGGCGAGGTGGGCTTCCACACCTGCATCCGGGTGCGGATCGACGCGGTGGCCGGCGAACGGGTGCTGGGCAACCAGGACGGGGACGGCGAGCAGGAAAACATCGACACCTTCGACTACGTCCTGCCCGGCGGCCCCGCCGGCAGCGTCAAGCCCCCTGTCTACAACAACACGATCACGCTGCGCAACGACAACACGGGCAACGCCAAGACGTTCACGCTCGGCGTGCGCACGACCACGCCGGCCGACTGGCGGGTGACGGTCAACAACGGGGTGCGCCACCTGACGCTCGGCCCGGGCGAGGCCCGCGCCATCCCCGTCGAGATCGTGCCGCCCGGCGCCCGCAGCGCGCCGGCTGGTGGGCGCGGCGCCGTTGACGGGGCGGCTCGTGCCCAGCCCGCCGTCGGCACGATCTTCACGGTCGACGTCACCGGCTCCTACACGCGCTACCTGCGCAACGAGCGCAAGCCCGGCGACCTCCACCCCGAGAACTTCACCCTCGGCGGCGTCCGCATCGAGATCCCCGTCCGCCACCAGACCGGCATCTCCCTCGGCAAGGCCAAGCGCCAGGGCACCTCCCTCGACGTGGCGGGCGCGTTCGTCAGCCCCGACTGCGCGGGCGGCGGCGGCGGCTCGGTGCGCCTCTGGGTGCAGGCCGTCGACGCCAACCGCCGCTTCATCCCCGGCACCGAGACGCTGGTCAACGTCGCGGCCGACTGCTCCTTCAGTGCCTCGATCCCGGCCGGCACCGACGCGCGGGCGGTGGTCGTGCTCTACGCCGGCAACGAGACCCTGGCCCCCGGCGGCTCCGGCGCCGTCGTCCTCGACCAGCCCCCCTTCACCGGCAAGCTCACCCAGGGGCCCTGCACCCTCTCCAGCGGCTTCAGCGGCGTCACCGTCCGCCTCGTCGAGACGGGCCTGGTCACCAGCGCCGCCCCCGACGGCAGCTTCAGCTTCCCCACCCTGCCCGAGGGCACGCTCACCCTGCTCGTGACCGCCCCCGGCTGCCAGGACACCACCGTCTCCGTCACCGTCGACCAGGGCAAGCCCACCAGCCCG
>JBHOQZ010000685.1:0-1117 GCA_042408635.1 Chloroflexota bacterium | reverse complement strand
CGTGGGTGCGGTCGGGCAGCGTGTAGTGGCGCGGCTCGAGCGTGCCGAAGCGGTCGCCCCCGATCGGGCGGATCCAGCCGGCGCCGTCGGTCCGCAGGCCGGCGACGCAGCGACCGTGGTACTTGCGCGAGTTGGCAAGGCAGATGAACTCGATCGTCTCGGGCTCCACGGGGCGGCCTCTGCGTGGGCGACCCGAGCAGGGCACGGGGCGATCTCCCTGCCGTCGCACGTCCGGCCGGAGCTGCCGATCGGCCGGCCGAGGCGCGCCTGCCCCGTCCGCCCCACCCCGCGCTACAGATGGACCGCCTGCAGATCGCCCCAGTGCCTGCCCAGGTACTCCAGAACGAGGCGGCGGTGGCAGTGCTCGGCAGTATACTCGCTACAGAGCAGCACCGTCGGCCCGTTCAGCAGCTCGCGCGGGATCGCCGCCTCGACCTGCCGCTCGGCCAGCAGCTCGAGGAAGCGGTGCTCGTATTCCGCCCACGGCCACTTCTCCTTGCGGTAGCCGTCGAGGATCGCCTGGGTGGGGGCCAGCCGCGGCTCGTGGACGTACTCGATGCCGCCGATGGCGTCGAGGAAATAGGCGAGGTCGTCGCGCTTGGCGAAGCCGGCGAGCTGCGAGACGTTGTTGAGCCGGACATCGAGCAGGCGCCGGATGCCGTGCCGCCTCAGCGTTCCGAAGAAGTCGGCCGCCGAGCGCTTCGTGAAACCGATCGTATAGACTTCCACTCCGGCTCCTCCAGCTCCGGGAAGAGGCTGAGCTGCGCCCCCTCCCCTCTGCGCGCGGCCGCTCCCGACTTGCCGAGCTGCCGCGGGTCTGGCAGCTCGGCCTCCGCTTGCAAGCGGCCGTCGCCCCGGATGTGCGTCACCGTGACGCCGCGCTGCGCCAGCACGCGCCCGACGAGCAACCGCCGATGGCAGCCGGCGGGGTCCTCCTCGCTGCACATGATCGCCACCCGATAGCGGCGCAGGCCGCGCTCGAGCCGCTCGATCCCGGCGAGGAAGGCGGGTGCTTGCGCCATGAGGTCGTAGCGGGCGTGCCCGGCGTCGTCGTAGTGCGCGGGATCGGCCGGCCGCCCGCCGAGCTCGCGGCCGAGGTAGAGGTAGCTGAAGCCCG
>JBHOQZ010000684.1:0-3527 GCA_042408635.1 Chloroflexota bacterium | reverse complement strand
CCCACCCGCACCGCCTCACGCACCCGGGCGAGTCGAACTGATCGCTTCAGCCGCTTCGACAACGATCGGATCGCCGACGCGGATGACACCGCCCTGGAGGATGCCGGCGCGCAACCCACCGAGGTCGACCAGTGGCTCGAGCACCGGCTTGCCCGTGACGTCGACCAGGTGGACGCAGGGTGGGCAATCGCGCACCCCGACGCAGAGCACCTCTCCGATGTGGAACCGCCGGCCGATCAACTCGCGCAGGCGCACACCGCGCGTGGTCAGGTTCCGCCGGTGCTCGTGGGGGGCGAACTCGATGCCGTGCCGCTCGCGCAGGACGTCGAGCGTCTCCGCCTCGAACAGCGTCAATTCGCGCGCGCCGCCGGGCAGCGGCCGCACCGAGTAGTAGCCGGTACCCAGCGCGTACCGATCGCCGGCCAGGCCGCGACCGGGCAGTGCCTCGGCCGATTCGAGCGGGTGCATCGGCGCGCCCGCCTCGGTTGTGACGTGGATCGCTTCGACCCGGCCCACTCTCCCTCTCCCTCCTCCTTCACTGGCTGCCGGACCGGTCCGGGCGCCAGCGAGCCCGTGCCCGGCAACTCGGCCTGTCGACGTCGACCGTGCGATCCCGGCCCCGGCAGCAGGCAACGCAGCCGGGAGCCGAAGCAGCCGCTCCGGCAGATGAGTGACGGCACTCTATCTCGCTCCTACCTCCGTCACGGCTCGCCTGCCCCCAGACCACCCGACCCCACGCCTGGCGGCCGACCGGCACGACCGCTCCGGCGCATGGGGCTCCGCCCCCTCTCTTGAGGAGACAGCAGGTCGGCCGGGCGGGCGCGATCGGGCCGCCTGCGCCTGAACTGCGGTGGGGTCCAGGCCGGTCGGGGTGATACCGGACCGGCGGACACGCGACGGCGCAGCTGTGATTGACGACCTTCCGGCGCCGGGCCTATGATGGCCCGGGCGACGTGGAGGTGCCAGGTGGCGACACCCCGGATCGACTTCGGCTACTGCCCACCCACGGGCGATCGCGGCATCGAGACGGTCAACCCGGCGACCTTCCCGCGCGACCTGGAGCGTGCGCTCGACCGCGCCCGATCGCACTTCACCTCGTTCTGGGTCTCGGACCACCTCCAGCTCGGCGACAAGTACCGCCTCGAGTGCTGGACGCAGTTGACCTGGCTGGCCGCGCGCTACCCCGACCAGCGCCTCGGCACGATCGTGATGGCCAACTCCTACCGGCACCCGCCGCTGCTCGCCAAGATGGCCGCCAGCCTCCAGACGTTCAGCGGCGGCCGCCTCATCCTCGGCTACGGCGCCGGCTGGTGGGAGGAGGAGTACCACGCCTACGGCTACCCCTTCCCCCCCACGCGTGTGCGCATCGCCCAGATGGTCGAGGGGATCCAGGTGATGCGCGCCATGTGGAGCGGAGGGCCGGTCAGCTTCACCGGCGAGCACTACCAGATCCGCGACGCCTACTGCGAGCCGCGCCCCGAGCCCCCACCGCCCATCCTGATCGGCGGCGATGGCGAGAAGTATCTGCTGCGCGCGGTCGCCGAGCACGCCGACTGGTGGCTCCCCTACGGCCGCACCGTCGAGGTGCTGCGCCACAAGCTGGATGTGTTGGCCGGCCACTGCGCCGCCGTCGGGCGCGATCCGGCCACCATCCGCAAGATCTACCAGATGCTCGTCTTCCTCGACGAGGACCGAGCGGCCGCCGAGCGGCGGGCCGCGCCCCTCCAGGCGATGCGCCCGGACCCGGTGTTCGCAGGCGAGCCGGGCGAACTGCGCGACTGGTTCATGGCCCTGAACGCGCTCGGGTTCGACCTCTTCGTGCTCGTCTTCCCCGCCTTCCCGGCCACGACCGACATGGAGCTGTTCGCCGAGAGGGTGCTGCCGGCCTTCCGCTAGCCGCCGATCGGGGGCGCTGGCGTGGCGGCCGGAGGGGCTAGCCTGCCGCCACGTCGTTCGGGGTTGTGGGGGCGCTGGACGCGGCGCAGGGCATAGCCGACACCGCGGACGGTTTCGATCATGCCCGGCGCGGCGCCCGCGTCGATCAGCTTGCGCCGCAGGCGCGAGACGGCCACCCGCACCCCGTCGAGGGCGTGGCGATCGGCCTCCTCCTGCTTCCAGACCGCGCGCAGCAACAGCGGCAGCGTCAAGACCTGGTTGGGGTGGATGAGGAAGAGGTGCAGCAGCCGCCACTCGGTGGGCGTGAGGGCCAGCCTCCGACCCTGGTAGGCCGCCACGTGCCGGGTCGGGTCGAGCACGAGCCCATCCACCGCCAGCGCCGCCGTGCGCCGGCGGAGAGTGCGCGTCGTGCCGGTCGAGGCGGGCGCCGCGCGGCGCAGGAGCGCGCCGAGCTGGGCGCGCAACAACTGCGGCGGGCGCGGCTTCACCCCGATCTCGTCCGCCCCCGCCTCGAGCGCCGCGACCACCGTGTCCTCGTCGGGACTGGCACAAAGCGCCAGCACCGGGACGTTCGAGCGGAGGCGGAGCGAGCGCAGCCAGACCTGCCAGTTCACGCCCGCCAGCGGGATACCGACGATGACCGCGGCCGGCTCATCGACCAACACGCGCTCGAGCGCCCCGCGCGGGTCGGCGACCGGAATCGCCTGGTAGCCGGCCCGCTGCACCAGGAAGACGACCAGGTCGAGCTCGTCGGGGTTGTCGATGACGACGATCACCTTGGCGGGGTGGGCGCCCCCGGCGCGCGGCGCTGCGCCGTCAATCGTCCGATGCACCGTGGCCCCGATCGATGACCTCAAGACCGTTCGCAAGACGGGCGAATTGGGCGTGTTGTCCCCTGCACCCGGCACCTAACCCCACCCTTCTCGGACGTGGGCGTCCCCGATCCCACCAGCCACTCATCCGGCTACGCGGACGCACCCTCCCTAAGGCAGCACCAAGAATGTAGCACCACATTGTGTAGCATCAAACGAGGGCGCCGTCAAGACGAAGATTGCATGATGCGCACAAACTCGCGCGCGGGAGCCCAAAACAAGCTCAGATACGAGCAAACCTGACAGAGTATTTTACATACAGCGGCGCGTTTCGCACATTTCTGTGCGTTTTTGCTCGTTTGTGCAATCATAATAGAGTACAAGAGCCATTCTATTGTCATCTTTTCTGCGTGGCGCCGCAATGCAGAGGCTCTCTCCGCCCTCAGCCGGGCCGGCCCGGGTGGCACGACCGGGGTCGGCTGAGGGTGGACGGATCCGACCAGTGGCGGGCGGCGGTCGTGGGCCCATCCCAGCGGCGCCGCGGCGGCTACTCGAGGCGGCCGAGCACGGCCTCGGCCGCGCCGAGCAGCTCACCGCGCCAGACCAGCCGCTCGGCGGCTTCGAGGTCGGGCGCGAGGAAGCGATCAGGGCCGGGACCGGGGACCTCCCGGCGCAGCCGCTCCCAGGCGGCGTGGATCGGCGGCGCCGGGCGCAGCGGCCGGCGGAAGTCGATGCCGGCGGCGGCGCAGACCGCCTCGATGGCGAGGATGCGGCCGAGGTTGGCGAGCTGGCGCCGGAGCTTGCGCGCGGCGTGCCAGC
>JBHOQZ010000677.1:0-3108 GCA_042408635.1 Chloroflexota bacterium | reverse complement strand
GCTGGCCCGACCGCCGGCCGAGCTGCTGGCGCGGTACGATGCCGCGCTCGACGCCTTGCACGCCGCCTTTGCCGCCGCCGCGGGCGCCTCACCCGCCCGGCGCGGCTGGCACCCGGCCGGCTCCCAACCGCTCGCCTGGTTTCCCGATCAATGGCTGTTCGAGCTGGCCCTGCACGACTGGGATATGCGCGTCGGGCTGGAGCCGGCCGCCGAGCTGCGGCCGCTCGCGGTGCCGGCCTTCATGGCGACCTTGCCGCCGCGCCTGCCGCGCTGGTTCGACGCGGCGAAGCTTGGCGGCGCCCGGGGCCGGGTCCGCCTGGCGCTGGCCGAGGGCACCGGCGCCGGTTTCGCGGTCGAGGTGGGCGACGGCGGCCTCACGTTCGTCGCTGGTCCCGCGGGCGGCCATGCCGACGCTACGATCGAGACGGATGGCGCCGCCTGCGGGCTCGTGATGACCTTCCGCCGTCCCTACGGCTACTACGCCGAGCGCGGCCGCTGGCGGATCGCGGGCGACCGCGGGCTGGGCGAGCGGTTCTCGGGCGCGTTCCGGGCGGTCTGACCCGCACACCCAGCCATGGGACTTATTCGCCGGCCGGCGGCCCCGAGCCGCGCCGGTCCGCTCCAACGCCCCTTGCCCACCTCTGCCGGTGGCCCGACGTTGCAATGGGACGTGCACCTGCCGTTGGGTGGCTCGTTGCCGTGGTTCGCCCCGCGCCCGAGGGGCAGTGACCCCGGCGCTGATGTGAGCCTCGTCGCGCCACCGCTCCCAGCGGCTTGCAACAGGCGCGCGGCGGTTGCTACACTGGCTGGGTCGCTCACGCCATCGCCCCGCCTGGAGGTTCCCCCAATGTCCATTCGCCCGCAGCGGGCCGCCCTCACGCTGGCGCTGACCTGGACAGTCTTGTTGCTCGGCTGGCTCCGACCCGTCTCTGACTCGACGGCCGGCGGGTTCGCTCCGGCGAGCGAGCGGGCTGCCGCCCCGGTGGCCGCGCACGGGCGTGGTCAGCCGCTCCGTGTCGCCATCAGCACCGACGAGCGCGCGCTGACGCCGTGGAACTACAACACGGGCTATCCGGGCCTGGCGCTGCTCAGCTTCGTCTACGATGCGGTGACCGCGTTCGACGAGCAGGGCCGCGTCCGCCCCTGGCTGGCCGAGGGCTACCCGGCAACGACCGACGGGCGCGTTTTCACGTTCCGCCTCCGCGAGGGGGTGCGGTTCCACGACGGCCAGCCGCTCACGGGCGTCGATGTGAAGTTCAGCTACGAGGCGCTGCGCGACAACCGGGGCGGCCTCACCACCAATGCGCGCAACATCGAGAGCGTCGAGGCGAACGGCAATGACGTCACGGTGACGTTGCGCCGGCCCGACCCTGACTTCCCGTACCTCCAGACCTTCCTGCCGATCGTGCCGCGCCACCTCTGGGAGGTCACGACCGACTTCCGCGGCGCGACCTACACGGTCGGCTCCGGTCCCTACCGCCTCGACGAGGTGCGCCCGGGTGAGTTCTACCGCCTGGTAGCGAACATGGACTACTTCCGCGGCCCGCCGACCGTGGAGGAGATCGCGGTGGTGACGATCAAGGAGGTGAACACGCAGGTCGCGGCGCTGCGCGCCGCCCAGATCGACCTGATGGCCACGCGCCTGCCCTCGGAGCTGGTGGCCCCCTTCGAGCGCGACCCGGCGTTCCGGCTGAGCCGCGGCCCCGGCTACGCGACCAACATCATCCTCATGTACAACCAGCGGCCGGCCCTGGTCCGGCGTGAGGTGCGCCAGGCGATCGCGTACGCGGTCGACACGCGCGCGTTGGTCGACACCCTCCTGCTGGGCACCGCCACCCTCGGCAATCCCGGCTGGTTCCACCCCGCCTCGCCGGTGCACGATCCGGACGTTCGGCCGCGCGCCCGCGACCTCGAGCGCGCCAACCTTTTGCTCGACAGGCTCGGCTACCGGCGCGGCCCCGACGGCATCCGGATCGCCGAGGGCGGCCCGATGGAGTTCTCGATCATCGCCTACGCCAACAACCCCGAGCGCGTGCGCGGCGCTGAGCTGGTGGCGGACGCGCTGGCCGAGATCGGGCTGCGGCTGAGCGTGCGCGCCCTCGAGATGGGTGCGGCCGACGACCTGATCGCCGGCCCCGATTTCGACCGCACCAACGGCCAGAACTACGACTTCGCCATGTTTGGCTGGAGCGCCGGCCTTCAGCAGGTGCCCAGCCGCGCGGTGCAGCTCTTCCACTCGAAGCCCGACCGTGGCCCGTTCAACCTGAGCGCCTACGAGAGCACGGAGATGGACGCGCTCTTCGACCGGCTGGCGGTGACGCTCGACCCCGACGAGCGGCTGCGCCTGCTGCGCCAGGTCGAGCGGTTGGTCGAGGAGGACGTGCCGTTCATCACCTGGGCCTACCCAGACGGCATCTTTGCCTATCGGCCGGCTGCCTACGACGGCTACATGTTCGTCAACGGCATCGGCCCGCTCCACCCGCTCTCCTTCCTGCCGCGCCAGTCGAACTGAAGGCGCTATGGCCGCGCTCGCGCGCTTCTACGGCGGCCGCCTCGCCGGCTATCTGCTCGTACTCGCGGTCGCCATCAGCCTAAACTTCGCATTGCCCCGGCTGATGCCGGGCAACCCGATCGGCTTCCTGCTGGGCGAGAGCGCGG
Organism: Chloroflexota bacterium; assembly: GCA_042408635.1. Lineage (GTDB taxonomy): Bacteria > Chloroflexota > UBA6077 > FW602-bin22 > JBHOQZ01 > JBHOQZ01. Next base: position 450 of record JBHOQZ010000677.1, on the reverse strand, counting down.
CCACGCTCTCCCCGGTCGAGCGGGAGCGGCTGCGGGCCGAGCTCGGGCTCGACCGCCCCCTGGTCGAGCAGTTCGGGCTCTACTGGGCGCGGCTGGCGCAGGGCGACCTTGGCTACTCCTACGCCCGGCGCCAGCCCGTCGGCGCGCTCCTGGTGGAGCGCCTTCCCTGGACGCTAGCGCTCACCGGCACAAGCCTGGTGCTCGCGAGTGCGCTTGGCGTGACACTGGGCGCCGTGGCGGCCTGGTGGCGGCGGACGCCGCTCGCGGGTGGGCTGGTCGGCCTGGCGCTGCTGCTAGAAAGCCTGCCCTCCTTCTTCCTCGCGATGGTGCTGATCGCCCTGTTCGCGGTTCAGCTCGGCTGGCTGCCCGCCTTTGGCGGCTCTACCGCCTACGCCCGCCTCACCGGCCTCGCCTGGTGGCTCGACGTTGGCCGGCATCTCGTCCTGCCAG
>JBHOQZ010000676.1:0-6601 GCA_042408635.1 Chloroflexota bacterium | reverse complement strand
GACGCACTCGAGGCCCAGCCGTTCGAGCACGTCGAGCAGGAGCGCGGTCGAGCGGGCCGGATCGAACGGCGGGCAGGGAGCGGCCGAGGCGCCGTGGCCGGGCAGGTCGAGCGCGAAGAGCGTGCGCTGGCGCGCCAGCGGCTGCCAGACCGGCAGCCAGTCCTCGACCGACTCGCCGGCGCCGTGGAGCAGCAGGGCCGGCCGACCCGAGCCCCCGGTCAGGAGGTGGAGGCGCAGGCCGAGCGCCTCGACGAAGCGGCTTCGCAATGGGAACCTCTCTATGTGCAGATTGCATCTACGATAATAGTGCACATTCTGCGCCACGGCGGGCGGCGACACCCTCCCCACGCGCTACAATGCTCCCGAGCAGGGAGTTGGGGAGGGGGCCGGGTATGGCGCGACCCGATGGGCGGGCGCCAAACGAGCTGCGGCCGGTGCGGATCACGCCGGATTATCTCGAGTTCGCCGAGGGCTCGGTGCTGATCGAGCTGGGGCGCACGCGCGTTCTCTGCGCGGCCTCGATCGAGGACTATGTGCCGGGCTGGCTGCGCGGTCGCGGCCAGGGCTGGCTGACGGCCGAGTACGCGATGCTGCCGCGCGCCACTCAGCAGCGCACCCAGCGCGAGGTGAACCAGGGCCGCGTCGGCGGCCGCACGCAGGAGATCCAGCGCCTCATCGGCCGCTGCCTGCGCATGGCGGTCGACCTGGAGAAGCTCGGTGAGCGCACGATCACCCTCGACTGCGATGTCCTCCAGGCCGACGGCGGCACGCGCACCGCCGCCATCACCGGCGCCTACGTGGCGCTCGCGCTCGCCTGCCGCCGCCTCTTCGGCGCCAGCCCCCGCCGCAACCCGCTCACCACGCAGGTGGCGGCGACCAGCGTGGGGATCGTGCTAGGCGAGCCGCGGCTCGACCTCGCCTACGCCGAGGACTCGACCGCCTCGGTCGACTTCAACGTGGTGATGGACGGGAGCGGCCGCTTCATCGAGGTGCAGGGCACGGCCGAGGGCACGCCCTACTCGCGCGACGAGATGAACACCCTCCTCGACCTGGCCGTCGCTGGGATCGGCCAGCTCCTGCGCGCCCAGCGCCAGGCCCTCGGCTGAGACCCCGGATCGGGCGCCTTGACGTTCGGCCGCGGGCGCGGTACAAGGGGAGCACAACCGACACGACACTCGACGGCGACCGAGACGAGTAGCGGTCGGGCGGGCCCAGCGAGCCGCGGGGTGGTGCGACGCGGCGCCGACCCGGCCGCGAAATCCCCTCGGCAGTCGCGTCCCGAAACCCCGTCGGGGGAGTAGGCGGCGCCGGGAGCTGCCCGTTAGCGCGGCGCACGAGGTGGCACGTCCCGCTGCCCCGCAGTCCGAGGGCGGTGTGCGAGCCGGACGCCGGCGCGGCCGAGGGTCGGGGGTCGCGGGATCCGCCGAGCCGGGTCCAGTCCGCACCCCGCCGGGGCGCCGGGGTGGGCAGGTGGGCGTGCGACGAATCAAGGTGGCACCACGAGCGCGGGCGCTCCTCGTCCTTGAGACCGGGAGCGCCCGTTTTGGCGCCGCGCACGGGAGCAGTCGTCCGGCTGCTCTCCGGCGGGCGGTGCCCAGCCGTGGTCGAGGTGCTACCCACGCTGGATCTTCGCTTCATCCGGGCGCATCCGGAGCTGGTGGCCGAGGGCGCGCGCAAGAAGGGCGTGCGGCTCGACCTGGACGGCTTGCTCGCGCTCGACGCTGAGGTGACGGCGCTGCGCGGGCAGGTGCAGGCGCTGCGCGAGCGCCGCAACGACCTTTCGCGCGCCTACGCACGGACCCGCGACGACGAGACGGCCCGGGCCACCCTGGCGGTCGAGGCGCGCGGGGTCGGGGAGGCGCTGGCTGCCCTGGAGGCGACGCTGCGCGAGCGCGAGGCGGCGCTGGCGGACTGGCTGCTGCGCGTGCCCAACCCGCCCGACCCCTCGGTGCCCGAGGGCACGAGCGAGGCGGACAACGTCGAGGTCGCCCGCTGGGGGGAGCCGCGCCCCTTCGCGCCGCCGATGGCCGACCACCTGACGTTGATGCAGCGGCTCGACCTGGTCGACATGGAGCGCGGCAGCAAGGTGGCGGGCTCGCGCATGTACTTCCTCAAGCGCAAGGCGGCGCTGCTCGACCTGGCGCTGGCCCGCTTCGCGCTCGACGGGGTGACGGCGCGGGGCTTCGTGCCGTTCGTCGCTCCCCCCATGGCGCGCGAGTTCTGCTTCGTCGGCAACGGCCAGTTCCCGACGGGCCGCGACCAGGTCTACGCCGTGCCGGAGGGCGACCTGTTCCTGGTGGGCACAGCCGAGGTCTCGATGACAGGCGACCACGCCGGCGACATCCTGGCCGAGGCCGACCTGCCGCTGCGTTATGTCGTCTACTCGCCCTGCTTCCGGCGCGAGGCCGGCAGCTACGGGCGCGACGTTCGCGGCGTGATCCGGGTGCACCAGTTCACCAAGGTCGAGCAGTTCGTGCTCTGCATCGCCGACCACGACGAGTCGGTGCGCTGGCACGAGGCGTTGCGCGCCAACGCCGAGGCGCTCCTGAAGGCGCTCGAGCTGCCCTACCGCGTGGTGGTCTGCTGCTCCGGCGAGACGGGCGACGGCCAGGTCAAGAAGTACGACCTCGAGTGCTGGCTGCCCTCGGAGGGGCGCTTCCTCGAAACCCACTCGGACAGCTACTTCCACGACTGGCAGGCGCGCCGCGCCAACATCCGCTACCGCACGAGCGGCGGGGAGGTGCGATATGTGCACATGTTCAACAACACGGCGCTCGCCTCGCCGCGCCTGCTGGCACCGCTCTTCGAGCACCACCAGCAGCCCGACGGCAGCATCCGCATCCCCGACGCGCTGCGCCCCGACGCCGGCTTCGACCGGATCGCGCGGTAGGCGCCAGCCCGGCACGGCGGCCGGTCCGGAGCCACCGTCCGCTCGGACCCGCTGCCGTGCCGGGCTGGTGCGTGGGCTATGATGCGCTCACGCCAGCTTCCGGTAGTGGGGGGACCGATGGTCACGTCCACGCGCGCCACGCCCGACTTGTCCCCGATCGTCGGTCCGGCGACGACCGACGAGGCCCGGCTCGACCGTGCCATCGCCGATCTGGTCCTGCGCTACACGGCCGAGGGGCCGTACGAGACCCGGCCGCTCCTGCCCACCGAGGCGGCGCTCGCCGCGGTGCGCGACGAGGTCGCCGCGCTCGCGCGCCAGGTCGCGGCCCTGCCGCCGAGCCTCCTCACGCGCCATTTCGCGGCGCTGCTCGACGGCATCGACGCGGCGACGATCGACGATCTGCACCACCCCGGCCGACCGCTGGCCGCGCTCGTGCGCTACCTGACCTTCCAGGTCTGGGAGGAGCGCCGCCCGCGTCGCCGGCGCCTGGCCACGCTGGCCGAGCGCCTGGGCGCGAGTGAGCGCCTGCTGCCCCTGGTCGAGGCGCTGGCCCGGCGCGGCGGACCTGGTCCGGCCGGCGAGGCGGTCGAGGCGGCCACCTCCCTTCAGCACACCCTGGGGCGCGCGGGCCGCGAGGTCGAGCACTGGGCCGTCGACGGCGCCGGGCGGCTCGCTGCCCGCATGCAGGAGCTCGCGGCCGAGGCGGTGGCGCTCGCGGAGCGCCTGCGCGGCGTCGAGGCGCCCCTGGGGGAGCCGCTGCCGCGGCTGCCCTACGCGGAGCTCCTGAGGCGCCGCCACGGCGTGCCGCTCGAGGAGTTGCTGGCCTGGCACGAGGCGGAGATCGCCGCCTGCGCCGAGCGGTTCCGGGCGGTCGGGCGGGCGCTCGACCCCGATGCCGACCCGGCGCACCTGCTCTGGAGGCGCTCGCCCGCCTACCCGAGCGCCCGGGCGATGTTCGCCGCGGCGCGCGAGTGCCTGGCGGTGGCGCGCGAGCGCGCGCTCGACCTGATCAGCCTGCCGGCGGGCGAGGTCTGCCGCGTCGCGCCTATGCCTAAGCTGATCCAGGCAAGTTTCCCGTGGGGTGGGGCGTACGGCCCGAGCGTAGCGCGCGGGCTGCTCTGGGGCAAGTGGTTCTGCAACCAGGCGAACTTCCGGGCGGTCACGCGCGGCTGGGTGCAGATGATGGCGATCCACGAGTGCTACCCCGGCCACCACGCCCACCGGGTGAAGACGGTCGCCGGCGCGTTGCCACTCACCTTCAAACACGGGCGGCTGGCCGGCACCACACCGCTCAGCGAGGGGATCTGCCACCGCGCCGAGACGCAGCTCCAGCACATCTACGACGACCCGATCTTTCCGCTGTTCGTCGCCTACCGGCGCCTGCACACGGCGGTGCGGATCAAGGCGGACCTCTCCCTGCACCACTTCGGCCGGCCGCGGGCGGAGGCGGTGGCGCTCTACGTCGACTGGCTCCGGTTCGACGAGCGCTCGGCGTCCGGCCAGGTGCGCTACCAGGAGCTGCACCCCGGCTACATGACCTGCTACTACTACGGCTGCCGCCAGCTCGAGCGCTGGCGCGCGGAGCTGCCGCTCGACGACCGCACCTTCACCGACACGACGTTTTCGCTCGGCTACGTCACGCTCCCCACGCTGCAGGAGGTGCTGGCGACGCTGGTCGAGCGGGCCGACGCGACCGGCACTGCCTGACGGGCCGCGCAGGCGACCCACAGGATCGGGAAGCCGCGGGGTGTGGACCGCCCGGCGGCGTGGCGGCGGGGGCGCAGGCTATTCGTCGCCCGCCAGGCGGGTGACGAGGTTGAGCAGCTCGAGTGGGCTGAACGGCTTGGTGACGTACTCGGCGACCCCGACCTGGCTGCCGCGCTCCCGCTCCTCGTCGTTGCACCCCGGTCAGGATCACGACCGGGATGGCGGCGGTGCGCGGGTCCGCCTTGAGCAGGCTGCACGCTTCGAGCCCGCCCATCACCGGCATCTGCAGGTCCATGAGCACCACGTCGGGGTGATGGCGGCGGGTGAGCTCGATGGCGGCCCACCCATCGGCTGCCTCGATAACCTGGTGGGAGAACCCCTCGAGGGTGGCGCGGAGGAGCGCCCGCGTGTACATATCATCGTCGCAGACCAGGAAGGTCTTCAAGATCCCCAGTCTCCTCGCGAGGTGTATCGATGCGCGCGGCACCCGCACGGGAACCGCACGGTCTCCACCCGGGTCGCTCAAGAGTATACCAGCTCGGCCCACGGCTGGCGAGCAAGCGAGTACGATCGGCAGCGGTGGCAAGGTCGTAGCGGCACCCTTGCGGATGGAGGCGCGACGTGGCAGAATGCGGGGCAACCGTAACGGCAGCGCGCCGGATTCGAAAGCTGCCGGCCCACGCCGTGTACGGTCGGTAGGGAGGCGACACGGTGACAGCACAACGGTGTGCCGGCGTGGCGGAGACGACCGACCGCGGCGAACCGTCCTCACAGTCCCCTCACTCCCGTCGCCGGACGGGCATCCTCTTCATCTTCTCGGCCCCCTCGGGCGCCGGCAAGGACACGGTGATCCAGGCGCTCAAGAACGAGGGGTTCGACGTGCATTATGCGATCACCTGCACGACCCGCCCGCGCCGCCCCAACGAGATCGAGGGAGTCCATTACCGGTTCGTCTCGATGGCCGAGTTCGAGCGGTTGCGCGACTCGGGTGAGTTGCTCGAGCACGCCTTCGTCCACGGCAACTGGTACGGCGTGCCGCGCGAGCCGATCCGCCGCGCGCTCCAGGCGGGCAAGGACGTTCTCCTCAAGATCGACGTGCAGGGGGCGCGCACCGTCAAGGCCGCCGTGCCCGACTCGGTGCTCATCTTTCTGCTGCCGCCTTCGGTGGAGGAGAGCATCGAGCGCATGCGTCAGCGCAGAACGGAGACCGAGGATGAACTCCAGCGCCGCATCGAGAGCATGGCGATGGAGCTGAACTCGCTGCCGTTCTACGACTACGTCGTCGAGAACCCGCGCGGCCACGTTGAGTGCGCCGTCGAGAAGGTCAAGGCGATCATCGTCGCCGAGCGCTGCCGGGTCGCCCGGCGGCGCTTCGACATCTAGCGCCGGACGCGCCCACCCACCGTGGCCGCGCCGCGCCCCATCGCGCAGGTCGTCGTCAACGTGCGCACGCGGCCGGACGCGACCACCTACGACTATGCCGTTCCGGCCGGCCTCGACCTGCAGGTCGGCCACTTGGTCTGGGTGCCATTCGGGTCGCGCCGGGTCCAGGGCATCGTTTTCGGGCTGGTCGACCACAGCGAGCACGCCGGCGCGCCACTGCGCCCGGTCGAGGCCCTGGTCGCCCCCGAGCCCGCGCTACGACCGCACCAGGTGCCACTGGCGCGCTGGATCGCCGACTACTACTGCGCGCCGCTCCTCGACGCGGCGCTCCTCATGCTCCCGCCCGCCGTGCGCCAGCGCAGCCGGGTCGTCGTCTCGCTCGCCCCGCTGCCGCTCCTGCCCGATCTCGACCCGGACGAGCGGCGCGTGGTCGACTACCTCGTGCGCCACGGCGCGGTCGACGAGGAGCGCCTGCGGATAGGGTTGCGCGGCGTGGCGGGCCTGCCCGGCCTGCTCGACCGTCTCCAGCGCCGTGGCGCCATCAGCCGCGTGGCCGAGGTGATGCCGCCGGCCGCGCGTCCCCGCGTCGAGTTGTACGTGCGCTTGCCCCACCAGGCCAAC
>JBHOQZ010000670.1:0-1728 GCA_042408635.1 Chloroflexota bacterium | reverse complement strand
CCGCGCCAGCCGGCGCAGTCGCGCCGCCCGCCGCCGCGGCGGTGCCGCGAGCGCCGCACCCGGCGCGACCGCCGGCCGGGTCCTCACCTGCCCATCGCTCATCGCCGTTACTGCTTGAGCCAGACGTCGTTCCAGTAGTGGTAGGTCCCGTAGGGGTCGTAGCCGATGTTGTCGTGGACGACGTTGAGGCGGTAGGCCTCGAAGCTGCGCCGGTAGTAGAGCGGCACGACGTAGGCGTTCTCGAGGATGATCTTCTGGGCTTCCCGATAGAGCTTCTCGCGCTCGGGCGAATGCAGGTCGCCCGCGAAGGCGATCCCCTTCTCCATCAGCTCGTCGAGCTCCTTGTTCCGGGCGCGGATCCCGTTCTGCCTGACGTTGATCAGCGAGGAGTGCGCCCAGTTGCGGATGACGTCGGGGTCCTCCTGCACCCAGCCGCCGGTGCCGCCGGCGATGTTGTGGTCGCCGCGCAGCGTCGCCTCGACCAGCCCCGCCCCGGCGGCCATGGTCTGGAGGTCGACCACCATGCCGACCTTCTGGAGCTGGGCCTGGACGAGCTGGGCGATCGGCTGCTGCTCCTGGTTGAGCAGCCACTTGAGCCGCAGCTCCTGGCCGTCCTTCTGCCGGACGCCCCCCGGGCCGCGGGTCCAGCCGGCCTCGTCGAGGATCCGCTCGGCCTGGGCGGGGTCGTAGCGGTAGAGCTTCGCCAGGCTCTCGTCGTAGCTCCAGAGGTCCGGCGTGAAGAAGTGGGTGGCCGGGGGCTGGAGGCCGAAGAAGACGCTCTTCGAGATGGCGTCGCGGTCGACCGCGAACTCGATCGCCCGGCGCACGGCCAGGTCGTTCGTCGGCGGTCGCTCGGTGTTGAGGTCGAGCACCGTCGCCTGGCCCGCCTGGTCGCGGATCACGACCTCGAGGGTCTTGTTGTCCTGGAGGCGCACCACGTCCTCCGGCAGCAGCCTGGCCGCCATGTCGACCTCGCCGGCCTCGAGCGCCGTCGCCTTCGTCGTCAGATCCTTGAAGATGCGGTGGACGACGCGGTCGAGGTAGGGCCGGCCGGTGTTGCGGAACAGCTCCTTCGGTCCCCACCGGTAGCCGTCCCACGCCTCGAGCGTGACGTGGTCGTTCTCGACCCACTCGACGAACTTGAACGGTCCGACGCCGACCGGGTTGCGGAAGTACTCGGCGCCGTACTTCTCGATCGCGTTGGGCGACTGCGGCGAGAGGTAGGCGCGCCGCATGCGGTACATGAAGAGCGCGTTGGGCGCCTTGAGGTGGTGGCGCACGGTGTACTTGTCGACGACCTCGCAGCCCTCGTAGTTCTGGCCGGCGCCGAGGTAGCTGTAGGAGAGGCCGCTCGGGTTGCGCGTCTTGTCGGTCATGCGGTCGAAGTTGAACTTCACCGCGTTGGCATCGAGCGGCGTGCCGTCGTGGAACGTCACGTCCTGCCGGAGCTTGAAGGTGTAGGTGCGGCCGTCGTCGCTGACCTGCCACGACTCGGCCAGCCCCGGCACGAAGGTGCCGTTGGGCAGCAGGTGGACGTAGGCGTCCTGCATGCCGAGCGCGATCTCGAGGTCGTAGGTGCCCGTCGTCGTCGTCATGTCGAGCGAGCCGTAGTCGACGTTGCCGAGCGTGGCGTAGCGCAGCGTGCCGCCGCGCCGCGGTTCCCCGGCCGCCGCTGCCGGTCCTGCCACCGGCGAACCGGCTGGCGCGGCACCACCCGCGGCGGCCAGC
>JBHOQZ010000669.1:0-13391 GCA_042408635.1 Chloroflexota bacterium | reverse complement strand
AAGACGAACACGAGATCGCGCTCGACCAGGGCGGGCGCAAGCTCTACTCCTGGCGCAAGGGCACGGAGTGGGCCCGGATCGGGACCTGCTGGGTGGTGGCGCTGTGAGCGGTACGAGGGCCATGCACACGCTGCAACGGCTCAGCTTCGCCCTGGCCCCGGCCCTGGCCGGCGTCGGGACCGCCGCCGTCATCGGGCTCAATGCCAGGCGCTGGCGTCACGACCGCGCCGTGGCCGCGCGCCGCCGCCTCGCCCACCTGGCGCCCCCACCGCCGCTCCAGGCGACGCCGCGGGTGAGCGTGCTGGTGGCGGCCTGGAACGAGCGTGAGGTGATCGAGGCGCACCTCGAGAGCATCCTGCGCCTGCGCTACCCCGACCTGGAGTACGTGCTCTGTGCCGGGGGCCCGGACGGCACCTACGCGGTCGCGAAGCGCTTCGAGCGCCCCGGCCTGACGGTGCTCGAGCAGCGCCCCGGCGAGGGCAAGCAGGGCGCGCTGCGCCGCTGCCTGGCCGCCTCCTCGGGCGAGGTGATCTTCCTGACCGATGCCGACTGCAACCTCGACGACGCCAACCTGCACCGCACGCTGGCGCCAGTGATCAACGGGGAGGCCGACGCCAGCTCCGGCCGCGTGCGGCCGCGGGATTGCGACCTGCGCGCGAGCCCGCTCTGCGCCTACCGGTGGGCGGTGGATCGCTATACGGCGGCCCACGCGCCGGACGAGCTCACGGGGCTGATGGGGGCGAATGCGGCGGTGCGGCGCAGCGCGCTGCTGGCCGCCGGCGGGATGCAGGAGAGCGTGAGCAGTGGCACCGACTACCACCTGGCCAAAGCCCTGCTGCGCGAGGGATACCGCATTCGGCACGTGCCCGATAGCGAGATCACCACGCGCTACCCCACGCGGATCGACGACTACGCCCGGCGCCAGCGACGCTGGCTGCGCAACGTGGTCCTCCACGGCCTGCGCTTCGGCGCCCTCGACGAAGCGACTGGCGTGCTCAAGACCTCGCTCCTGGGACTGAGCATGCTGTTGCTGCCGGCCGCGGCGTTGTTGCTCGGCCCGACCTGCCTGGCGCTCTGGATCGTGGCGCTGCTCTACAGCGTGAGCAACAAGCTGCGCTACATCGCCTTTGCGGCCGTGCTCAATCGCATGGTCTCGGCCCGCGGCCTGCTGCGGGGCGCGCTCTGGACCGTTCCGCTCACGTTCGTGGAGTTCGCCATCTGGTCGGCCCCTCTGCTCGACTATGTCGACGCGCAACGGAGACACACATGGTAGACAACGTCGCCGCGCGGCTCGGGTCGACGGTGCGACCGGGTCGACTCCCTACGCCACCCATGGATCGGAGCGGGTGGATCGCGCTCGGCCAGCGCCGCCGCGTCTGCAGCCTGCCCATCCTCGCCTACCACGCCGTCGCCCACGACGACGACCCGATCACCGTGCGGCCTGCGGCCTTCCGCGAGCACCTGGCGACGCTTCAAAGCGCCGGCTGGGAGTTCATCGGCCTGCACACCGGTATCACGCGCCTGCGCCGCGGCACCCTGACGATGCGTCAGCTCTGCCTGACCTTCGACGACGCCTATGTCGATTTCCGCGACGAGGTCGTGCCGCTCCTGGTCGAGCGCGGCATCCCGGCCACGGTCTTCGTGCCGTTCGCCTACATGGGTGGCACGAGCTCGTGGAGCCGGAGGGAGAAGGGGCGGCGCGTGCTCTCGGTCGACGAGATCCAGAGCCTGCCGACGCCGCCCGTGACGATCGGCAGCCACACGATGACCCACCCCAACCTCAAGACGCTGCCCCCGGCGCAATACGAGTTCGAGCTCGGCGTCGCGCTGAGCCGTGCCCGCGAGCTAACCGGGCGCGAGGAGATCGTGCTCGCCTACCCGTTCGGCGAGTTCACGCGCCGGGTGCGCAACGCCGCCGCCTGCTCCGGCTACGCCGCCGCCGTCACGACGCTGGAGCTCTGCGGCAACTACCCCTGGACCGACCCGTTCAGCCTCGAGCGCATCGTCGTCCGCCTCCACGACACCGGCCACACGCTGCTCGAACGGTTGGAGCGTCCGGGCGGGGTGCTCACCGCCCGCTCGCTGCGCCAGTTCGTCGGTCGTCTGCTGCTCGATTTCACCAGCCCAGCCCGGGCCCGCCGCCCGCGGAGCGGCGGCGCGCGCTGCCTCCAACCAGGCCACACGTCCGCGCTGCGGGCTCCCCGCCTCAATGAGTAGCCCGACCCGCGCGGTCCTGCGCGCCTCGGTCCTGCCGGTGGAGGCATGGTCGCGCCGCGAACCGGTGGTGGCCGGGTTGGTGGGCGCGGTCGACCGCCTGCGCGTGGCGCTCGTCACGCGCCCGGAGGGGGTGACGACGGGTACCCGGCGGTATGCGGTCGAACTGGCGCGGCACCAGACGCGCCGGGTTGAGGTGGTCCGGGGCGCGCCGCTGGGCGCGCCGGCTCCGATGATCGTCAAGCGGCTGCTGCGCCGCGCCGGCCTCGACGTCGACACGTTCTTCGGGGCCTACCCGATCCGGGCGCGGCTGCCGCAGGCCGACATCTACCACCTGACGACGCAGACACTCGCCACCCTGCTGCTGCGGCCGGGTCGGCCGCGGCCGGCGGTGGTCACCGTCCACGACATCATCCCGCATCTGGTGCGCGACGACCCGCGTTTATGCACCTACCGCCACCCGCTGCACCGCTGGTTCGACCGCCTGGCGCTCGCCGGCTTGCAGCGCGCCGACCACCTGATCGCGGACTCTGCCTGGACGAAGCGGACGCTGATCGAGCACCTCGGCCTCCCGCCCGAGCGCATCGACGTCGTCCCGGTGGCGGCCGACCACGACCACTACCGGCCGCGGCCGGTGCCAGACGACCTTCGACGCCGCTACGGCCTGGCGCCGGACTGCCGGTACCTGCTCTATGTCGGCTCGGAGGATCCGCGCAAGAACCTGGAGACGCTGCTGATCGCGGTGGCGGCGCTCTTCCGCGAGCATGCGGACGTGCGCCTGCTCAAGGTCGGCGCAGCCCACCACCTCGACGAGCATCGGCGCCTCTGCCGCCTGGCGGCAAGGCTGGGAATCGCGGACCGGGTCGTCTGGCTCGACCATGTGCCGGAGGCAGATTTGCCGCTGCTCTACAACGCCGCCGAGGTGTTCGTTATGCCGTCGCTCTTCGAGGGCTTCGGGTTGCCGTTGCTCGAGGCGATGGCCTGCGGCACCCCGGTAGTCTACGCGGCAGCGTCGGCGCTGCCGGAGGTGGCGGGCGAGGCCGGCCTCGGCGTCGACCCGCGCGATCCCGCGGCGTTCGCGGCGGCGCTCGGAAAGCTGCTGGATACGCCGGACCTGCGCGCGCGGCTGCGCGCCGCCGGTCTGGCCCAGGCCGAACGGTTCTCGTGGAGCCGGGCGGCCGAGGAGACACACGCCGTGTACGCGCGCTCCCGGGCCGCCCGGGCCGGCCCCGGCGGGGCTGAGGCGGCGACCGCGATCGGTTTGAGGATGGGCTCCGCTGTCCCGCGGGCCGGCGAGAACGGGTCGGGAGCGCGCCGGGTTGGCGGCGTGGTGAGGAGGCACTAGGGTTCATGTGCGGCATCAGTGGGGTGGTGCAGGTCGGCGGCGGCGTCGAGGCCGAGCTGATCGAGGGCCTGGGCGATTCGCTCTTTCACCGTGGACCCGACCAGGGCGGCACCTATCTGGTCAGCGAGGGTGCGCTCGGCGTCGGCTTCGCCACGCGCCGGCTGGCGATCCTCGACCTCAGCCCGAACGGGAGTCAGCCGATGCAGACCCCCGACGGCACGCTCTGCATCGCCTACAACGGGGAGGTCTACAACGAGCCGGAGCTGCGGCGCGACCTCGAGGCGCGCGGCTACCGCTTCCGGTCGACGGGCGACACCGAGACGGTGCTCTACGCCTACGACGCCGACGGCCCCGCCGCGTTCGAGGACCTCAACGGCATGTTCGCCCTGGCGCTGCACGATCGGCGGCGCGACGAGGTGGTGCTGGCGCGCGACCGCATGGGGATCAAGCCGCTCTACTACACCTGGGACGGGCAACGCCTCGCCTTCGCCTCGGAGCTGCGCACCCTGGTGCGCCAGCTCGGCCTGCCGGTGGTGCCCGATCCGGCCGGCCTCGAACTCTACCTGGCGCTGGGCTACGTGCCGTCCCCGCGCTCGCTCATCCGGGGCGTCCAGAAGCTGCCGCCCGGCAGCTACCTGACGCTGGGCGCGGGTGGGCAGCTCCGCCTCCAGCAGTTCTGGCGCCCCACCTACAGCGCGCCCGGGCGGCACTGGCGCGAGGCCGAGGCGGCCGCGGCGGTGCGCGAGACGGTGGTGGGGGCGGTCGAGCGGCAGATGCGCAGCGACGTCCCGGTCGGGGTGCTGCTCAGCGGCGGTGTCGACTCGACGATCATCGCCACGACCGCGGCGCGGCTGACCGATCACCCGCTCGATACCTTCTCGATCGCGTTCGAGAGCGAGGCGTCACCGATCGAGCCCGCCTACAACGCCGACGCCCAGTTCGCGCGGCGGGTCGCCGAGACGATCGGCGCGCGGCACCACGAGATCGTGCTCGACGACCGGACGGACCTGCCCAGCCTGCTCCGCCGGCTGGTGGTGGGGCTCGACGAGGCGGTCTGGGAGCTGTCGTTCGTCAGCATCTACCTGATGAGCCGGCTGGCGCGCGAGCACGGCGTGACGGTGCTGCTCACCGGCGACGGCAGCGACGAGCTGTTCGCCGGCTACCCCTGGATCGCGGCGGCCGAGCGGCAGGAGCTCTACGAGCGGCTGCCCGGTCTGACGACCCTCCTGCCGGTGCTGGCGCGCGTCGTGCCCAATGGCAGCGTCCTGCGCGAGCACGCGTTCAACCTGCTCGCGACGCTGGGCCGCTCGGACCTCGAGCGCTACGCCTACACCCACACGATCTTCGACCAGGCCGAGCGGCGCGCCCTCGTCGGCGGCGCCGGAGCCGGCGCCGAGACGGCGCTGGCGGCGGTGGTGACGCCGCTGCTCGACGGCGCCCGCGGGGGCGCGCGTGGCGACCGCATCGCCCTGCTCGACCTCGCCCTCTGGGTGCGTGAGCACTTCAACCAGCGCGTCGACCGGATGACGATGCTCAACTCGGTCGAGGCGCGGGTGCCGTTCCAGGACAATGCCGTCGTCGATCTGGCGCTGCGGCTGCCCGCCGCGCTCAAGGCGCGCCGGGGCCAGCCCAAGCGCCTGCTCAAGGCCGCGTTCCGACAGGACCTGCCCGAGTTCGTGCTGCGCCGGCCGAAGCGCCCCTTCGCCGCGCCCGCCTGGGCGTGGAGCGTGGGCGCGCTGCGCGGCTTCGCCCACGAGGTGCTCGCCCCGGAGCGCGTGCGCGCTGCCGGCGTGCTTGATCCCGACCAGGCGGCGCGCGCGCTGGCCGCCACCGAAACGGCCGGTGCCCGGGAAGACCGCCAGACCGCGCGGAGCTGGCAGAAGCTCTGGACGCTCTTGATGCTTCAGCTCTGGCTCGAGGAGCTGCGGGCGGCGCCAGCGCCGGCGGCCGATGAGGCGGCGAGCCAGATCGATCACGTGCTCGCGCCGGCGGCCGGAAGTGGCCGCTAGCGCGGCGCGTCAGAGATGACCATGGAGAACCGTGATTTGGAGAACAGCGAGCCCCTGACTCGGGACGAGGCCCAGGGGCCGGAGGGCCCCGCAGGGAGCACCGGGCCGGCCCTGCGGTCGCTGGCGGTCCGGCACATCGTACCCAGCCTCGGCCGCGTGCCGCGCGATCTGGCGACCGAGGGGGTGAGCGGCCTGGTCGGCACCGCGCTCGGGCTGGCGCGCGCCCAGCGCGCGCGCGGGTACCGGGTCGAGCTGCACGGCTGGCGGCCCGATCCGGGGCCGCGCGGCTACGAGCTGGACGGGATCGGCGTGCGCGTGACGCCCGGCTGGTGGTGGGCGCGCACGCCGACGATCGATGGGCGCGTGGTGGCGCCGCTGCTGGCGCTGAGCGCGCGCAGCCGGCCCGTCGACATCGTCCACGTCCACGTCGAGCCGCACCTGCTGCTGGCGCCGCGCGGCAGCGGCTACGTGCTCCACCACAACACGCCGATCCCCGAGCAGCCGCTGCGCTTCTACCAGCGGCTCGTCGCCCGCGCCAGGCTGGTCGTCTGTTGCAGCGACTTCACGCGGCGGCAGTTTCTCGCGCGCGTCGACTACCCGCCCGAGCAGACGGTGGTGATCCCCAACGGCATCGACGCGGCGCCGGCCGAGGTCGACGCTGGGCCGGCTGAGCGGTCGCGGCTGGGCATCGAGCCCGACGAGGTGGTCGTGCTCTTCGTGGGGGCGATCGTGCCCGAGAAGGGGCTCCTCCAGCTCCTCCAGGCGATCGGGTCGCTCCAGCCGCGGTTCCCGCGCCTGCACCTGCTCGTGGCTGGCGGCGCGGCGCTCTGGGCCACCAGCGACGACCCCGCGCCGACCGGTGCCGACGCCTACAGCACGGCGGTCCGCGCCGCGGCGGCGGGCCTGCGGGTGACCTGGCTGGGGGTGGTGCCGAAGGCGCGCATGCGCCGCCTCTACGGCGTGGCGGACATCTTCGCCTTCCCGTCGATCTGGGACGAGCCGTTCGGCATGGTGAACGTCGAGGCGATGGCCGCCGGGCTGCCGGTGGTCGCCTCCACCGTGGGCGCGGTGCCGGAGATCGTCGTCGATGGCGAGACCGGGCTGCTGGCGCCGCGCGGCGACGTCGCGGCATTCGCCGCCGCCCTGGCCGCCCTGATCGACGACCCAGAGCGCCGGGCCCGGCTCGGCCGGGCGGGCCGGGCCCACGCTGATTGCTTCGCCTGGAGCCGCGCCGCGGCCCGGCTCGACGGGCTCTACCGCGAGCTGCTCGATCGGGCGGCGCGTCCGCGGCGCAGCCGAGCCGCCACACAATGACGGCCGAAACGGGCGCCGGCCAGGCCGGCGCGGTGCGCCTGGAGCTCGCGCCTGAGGCAATCACCGGCAGGGCGGTGAGCGGCGCGATCGCGCTGCTGGTGCGGTTCGGTGTGCTCCAAGTGCTCAGCATGGCCGCCAGCATTGTGCTGGCGCGGCTGCTCTACCCGAGCGACTACGGCGCATTCATGATCGTCAGCACGCTCACCAGCTTTCTCAATGTCGTCGCCTCGGCCGGACTGGGGGCGGCAGCGATCCAGCGGGAGGCCGAACCGACCCGGGTCGAGCTGTCGACGCTCTTCTGGAGCCAGTTCGCTGCGAGCCTGGCGCTGATGCTCGGCGTGGCTGCGGTGGCGGGACCGGTCGCCGCGCATTTCGAGCTCGACGGGTCGGGCACCTGGCTCTTCCGGGTGGGGGCGCTGGCGCTGCCGCTGGCGGCGTTGCGGTCGGTCCCGGCGACGATCCTCGAGCGCCGATTGCACTACAAGCGGATCGCGGTGGTGGAGATCGTCGAGGGAGCGGCGTTCAACGTGGCGACGATCGCGGGCGCACTGGCAGGTTACGGCGTCTGGGCGCTGGTCGGCGGCCTCGTCTTCAGCCGGGCGCTCGGGTTCCTCGCGCTGCTGATCGCCAGTCCCTGGCGCCCCGCGCTCGCGTTCGACATGGCATACCTGCGCCAGGCGCTGCCGTTCGGCGTCGGCTCCCAGTTCGCAGCCCTCACTAGCCAGCTCAAGGAGATCTTCAACCCGATCGTGGTCGGGCTGCTCGTTGGGCCGACCGGTGCCGGTTACCTCGCCTGGGCGATCGGCTTTGCCGCGCTGCCGCTGCCGCTCACGGCGGTGCTCTGGCGGGTGACCTTTGCGACGTTCTCGCGCCTGAGCGCCAACCCCCAGGCGCTCTCGAATGCCGTTGGGGTCAGTGTTCGGATCGCCTCGGCGGCGGTGTTGCCGATTTCGATGCTCATGATCGCGCTGGCGGAGCCGATCACGCTGCTCGTGTTCGATCCCCGCTGGGAGCCCGCGATCCCGGCGTTCCGCCTGATGCTGGTGTCCTACTGGCCGGGCGCCATCCTCCTGTCGACGCTCTTCAATCTGCTCTGTGCCAAGGGGCGGCCGGACATCCCCGCGAAGTTCACCGTGCTCTGGGCCGTGCTCGACTGGGTGGTCGGGGTGCCGATGGTCTGGTTGTTCGGGTTCGAGGGGGTCGCCATTCGCTCGGTCGTCAACGCGTATCTGACGCTACCCTGGGTGCTCATCGTGGCGCGGCGGTTCGTGCCACTCGATCTGCGGCGCGATGTGTTGCCCTACATGCTGGGCTCGCTGGCGGCAGCCGGCGTGGCGTTCCTCCTGATGCACGTCCTGCCGTGGTCGACGGTGTCGCTGGTGCTGAGTGGCATGGTCGGTCTCCTGGTCTACACGGTGCTCGCCTGGCCGCTGCTCCAGCGGGACGTCCTGCCGTACGTGGCCTGGCCCGAACACCTCTACATCCGACGCCGTCTCTTCGATCGAGTCCTGGCACGTACCCTCGGGAGGTCCCCATGACGATCACACCGCGGCTCTCGGTCATCGTCGCCACCTATCGGCGCGAAGATGCCCTCTGCCAGACGCTGACCGGTCTGTTCGACCAGGGCTACCCTGACTACGAGATCATCGTGGTCGATCAGACGCCGGCCCACGCCGAGCCGACGCGCAGCTTCCTCGAGGCGCACCGCGATCGATTCCGCTACGTCGTCGAGGACTGGCCGTCGCTGCCGAACGCGCGCAACGTCGGACTGCGGCACGCGACCGGCGAGATCGCCGTCTTCATCGACGACGACTGCCTGGTCGCCCCCGGGTTCCTGGAGGGCCACGCCGCCGCCTACCGCGATCCGGCGGTGGGGGGGGTGGCGGGGCAGATCCTCACACCCGGCGCTGCCCCGAGCGCGGCGGAGCCGGTCGGCCGCATTGCCGATCGCTACCGCCTCATCTACAACTTCCACTCGACCGTGGTGGCCGATGTCGCGTTTGCCCAGGGCTGCAACATGTCGTTCCGGCGTGAGGTCGCCTTGGCGGCGGGTGGGTTCGAACCGGGGTTTGCCGCCCATGCCTGCTTCGAGGAGGTCGACATGTGCCTGCGGGTGCGCCGCCTCGGCTGGCGCATCCGCTTCGAGCCGTCGGCCTCGCTCCTCCACCTCGAGCGTGTCGACGGCGGCTGCGGCAACCGCCGCATCGACGCCCGGTGGTTCTACTGGTGGCTCCACAACCGGTTTTTGGCGGCGCTGCGGCATCCGGCAGAGTTCACCCTGACGGCTATCGCGCGCCTCGAAGCCGAGCGGATCGTGCGGGAGCTGCGCGATCCGGCGCTCCTGCCGCTCTGGCCGTCGGCGCTTGCCCACGCGCTGGTCTCGCACCGGCGCTGCCGGGGCAGCCTGGCCGGCCGGCGCGCTGCCGGGCGCGGGGTGGAAGCGGCGCCCCACCACGCGCCGGGGGTCGGCTAATGCGCATCGCGCTGGTGACGCCTGTCGCCGTCGGCCGGCCGACGAGCGGCTTCCAGACGCGCATCGCCCAGCTCCAGATGGTGCTGCGGCGCGCGGCGGGCGGCCGGCTCGCGATCTGGGATCTGAGCCGGGCAGCGGCCGTGCCCGACGGAGGTGAGGGCAGTGCGCCGCTGCCGTCGCCGGCGCCGGTCGAGCCGACGCTCGTGCCGGCCACTCTGGCAGCATTGCGCGACCTGGCGGCGCTCGGACTGCACCTGTGGCCGAGCTTCTCGATCCGGGCGGTGGGCGACCAGCGGCTCGCCATCCTCGCCTGGCTCCAGCGGGTGGGCGCGACCCACGTCGTGGTGATCCACCCGTATGCGACCGACCTGGTGACCGACCTGCACCGCTGCGGGCTGCGCGTCTTCGTCGATGCCCAGAATGTCGAGAGCGACCTCGCCCGCCAGTTGGTGCAGCTGGAGCCCATGGGACGCGCCCGCCTGCGCGCGCTCGTCAAGTGGGCGTCGATCACGCGCTGGGAGAAGCGGCTGCTGCCGCTCGCCGACGAGGTCTGGGTGCCCTCGGAGATCGACGCCGAGCGGCAGCGCCGGGTCTGCGGCGGTCGGGCGCGGGTGCGCGCGGTGCCCAACGCCCTCGACATCGGCGCCTATCCGCCCCGTACGACGGCGGGCAGCCACGACATCCTCTCGCCGGCCTACTACGGCTACCGCCCCAACGTCGTGGGCGCGGAGCTGCTGCGCGACCGGGTGCTGCCGGCGGTGCGCCGCCGCGTGCCCGACGCGCGCCTGCTGCTGGTCGGCCACGATCCCCTCGAACTCGCCGGCATGCTCGCCCGGCCGCCCGAGGTGATCGCCACGGGGACGGTGCCCGACACGCGGCCGTATTTCGAGTCGGCCGGGGTGCTGGCGGTGCCGCTCCTGCAGGGCGGCGGCACGCGCTACAAGATCCTGGAGGCGCTCGCGCTCGGCGTGCCGGTCGTGACGACGCCGCTGGGCTGCGAAGGGATCGACGTGCGCGACGGCGAGCACCTGTTGATCCGCGACATCGACGGCTTTGCCGAGGCGATCGCCTCGATCCTGGTCGACCCGGCGCATGGCCGGGCGCTCGTCGAGCGGGGGCGGCGGCTGGTCGAGGCGGCCTATAGCTGGGACTACGCCGAGGCGCTGGTGCGGGCCGCGCTACGCTCGACCGCCGATGGCGATCGCGTCGGCGCCGCGTCGGCACATCCCCGGGGGGCGTGAATGCGCACGATCCCGGACGGTGGTTGGCTCACCGTCCGCAGGAGCGCCGCGCGGGGTGGGGACGAGGAGGCAAGAATCGATCATGGAGAGCAAGCTGATCCGGCGCGGCGGGGTGCTGGCGTTCTGCCTGTTGGTGATCCTTTCGGGGGCCTCTCCCGGGTGGCTCGGGCATGGGATCGCCGCCCCGCTGCCGGCCCGCGGCGGGTTGTCGCTGGGTGAGGGGGTGCGCGTCTACGGTATCACCCAGCTGGACCTGGACGGCGACGGTGCGATCGACGTGACGATCATCGATTGCGCGTTCGCGACGGACCGCGACCGCGTCTATGTCTACGATCGCAGCGGCGACATGCCGCGCGGCGACCGTTGGGAGGATGTTGTCGACTTCGACGACGACATCTGGCTGTTCGACGTCGGCGCGACGGGGCAAATCTCGCTCGCCATCGTGTTCGACCGCGAGGACGGCCATGATGTCGCCTACCTCTACGACGACCAAGACGGCGACGGCCGCGTGAAGGTGCGCCTGAACGGCAAGCAGATCGTGATCGAGGAATCGCCCTACTGGTCGGCCAAGGTCGTCTCCGGCTCGACCTGGTGGCTGCCGGACGGATCGCTGAACCAGAACGCCCACTTCTGGATCGACGGACCGCTCGCCCCGGTTACCTATCCCCGGGAGCTGCTGCGCAAGTACCGGACGAGCGGGGAGCCGAAGTGGGAGGCGGAGGTCGTCGACGCCGACGGCGACGGCATCCCCGAGTACAGCTACCTCCGCCTGCTGGCCGACTCCCCGGTCGAGTACGGCCTCCCGCGCACCGGCGTGCAGGTGAACGTGGGGCAGCATCGGCCGAGCGCGCCGTTCGGCTACGTCTTCTGGCCGCTGCTCAACGGGTCCGAGGAGTACGCGAAGGGCAACTACTTCGACACGCCCTACCATCTGATCTACGACTGGACGCAGCGCCAGATCGTCGGGGTGGGTGTCGAGGGCTACCCGATCGAGCACGGCTACCACATCAATACGCTCTCCTACTTCACCAAGGAGGGTATCAACCGCCCCAGCTTCGAGGCGCCGATGGCGTACTACGACCTCGCCGAGGACCACGATGGGCTGCCCGAGCTGTTCATCCGCGTGGCCTACTTCCCGAAGGGCGAGATCTACATGCTTAACAAGCCCACGCCCGAGACGCTCGAGGAGGTCAGCGTCTCGTGGAACCAGCGCAACATCCCACGACTGCGCTGGGATTACAAGCTCGGCCTGCTCGGGCGCAACCACGTCGACGATGTCTTTCGGGTGGGTGACTTCCTCATCAACATGGTCCCCCACTGGCGTGCGCCCGACTGGGTCAACGAGAGCGCCTGGGATGTCGTGACGTTCGTGGCGGACGAGGGAGGTGGCTTCGACAGCTCCGAGGGCATCTACGACTGGGCGCCCATGGAGGAGGCCGAGAGCGGACGCTACTACGTCATCGGGGAGTCGATCATCCGACCGGCCGCCACCTTCACATCGATCCGGGAGGGGATGCGCGGTGAATACGCCGAGCTCAACGACCGGGTGAACCTCTACTTCAGCCCGGTCGACCGCCGCCTCCACCTCGAGCGCGCCGAGTTCGGGCTCTGGAACCTGGGCGAGGGCCGCCGGCTGCGCACCTCGAGCCTGGGCACCGATCACATCGCCCAGTGGAGCCTCTGGCAGGGCGACCAGCCGGTACGCTCGCTCTGGCAGGTGGCCGGTCAGCTCATCCTGGCCGACGAGGCCGGCGTGCGGCTGCGCCGGGTCGACGTCCCGCCCGCGCTCTTCACCGTCCGCCCGCCCATGCATCACGATGAGTGGGTACGCCAGGGCGAGCTGCTGGCGAAGCACCGGAGCCAGCTCGCGGGCGACGACCTGGCCGGGATGTTCGACCAGTTCGCCGGCGCGGATGAGTGGCTGCCCGGGGCGGCGCTGCAGGATCTACGCCTGACCGACGACGGCTTCCGCTTCATCCTCGAGCTGGCGACGGTCGACACGACCGCGCCCGCCTGGGCCGCCGGGCTCGCCCCCGGGCGCTACGTCGTCGAGTACGCGGCGGCGACCGGCTACCACGTGGCGCCGGCCACCCCGCCGACGCTGCGCCTCGAATCGCTCGAGGTCGTGGGCGACGTGCCGGTCGCGTTCTACCCCGTCGAGCTCCTGGCGCGGGTCCGCAACGAGGGTGGCGAGGACGCCCACGGCGTGCCAGTGGTGCTGACCGCGGCGCACGCCGGCCAGGCCACGGCTACGCTCGAGACCCCGCCGCTCGAGCTGCGCGCGGGCGAAACGCGCGACATTCGATTCACCTGGACGCCCCCGGTCGGCGGCAACTGGACCGTCGGCGTGGACGCCAGCGATGGCAGTCTGAGCAGCACCGCGGTCGTCCTGGAGGTGGCGAACGCGCCGGAGACGGGGGTCGGGCGCCTACTCACGGCGCAGCGCTTCACGGAGGCGGGTGGGCCGGTCGTGGCGCTGCTCCTGCTGTGCGTCGCGGGCCTGGCGGGTGGCCTGGGTGCCGCGTTCATCAGCGGTCGGCGCCCGCTGCACCCCGGCTTCCGGGTGCGTCGGCGCGAATCGCCGCGTTGATGCCGACGTCGATACCCCGGCGCCCACGTGCCCGATCGCGCGTCACCCTCATCGGCCTCCTGCTCACTACGCTGGTGACGACGGTCATGCTCGATCCGGCTTTCGCCGGCGGGGCCGGCCCGGGCGAGGCGGTCGCGCCGGCGCGCCAGCCCTCACCCCCGGTGCAGCCACTGGCGACCGCCACGCCGGCCGCCCCGCGGCCAGC
>JBHOQZ010000668.1:0-1224 GCA_042408635.1 Chloroflexota bacterium | reverse complement strand
CCTGGCCGCTGCACGCGCTGCTGGCCGAGTGGGCACGGCGGCGCCAGTTCCGCGCCGGCCTGCGGTGAGCCGGGCGGGCGACGCGGTGGCGGCTCGGCCGCCGGCGGCGCCATGGTACAATGCGTTTCAATCATCACCCTGGTTGAGCCAGGCCGTGCAAGCTTCGCCGGGGTAAGTGCATCGTGTGCTGCGGTAGCCTGCCTGCTCCGTCGGTGTGCAAACCGCTGTAAGGAAGACCGATGTTTGAAACACTCACCGAACGGCTCGACGGGGTCTTCACGCGTCTGCGTGGCAAGGGCACGCTGAACGAGAAGGACCTCGACGAGGCGTTGCGCGAGGTCCAGCGGGCGCTGCTCGAGGCCGACGTCAACTTCAAGGTCGTGCGGCGCTTCGTCGCGAGCGTGCGCGAGCGCGCGCTCGGCACCGAGGTGCTCGGCAGCCTGACCCCCGCGCAGCAAGTGCTGAAGATCGTAAACGAAGAATTGATTCGCCTGCTGGGCGAGCCGGCCCGGCTCGACCTGAGCGGGCCGCCGCCGCACGTGATCGCGCTCGTTGGTCTGCAGGGCGCGGGCAAGACGACCATGGCGGGCAAGCTGGCGCTCCACATGCGCAAGCAAGGGCAACGGCCGCTGCTGGTGGCGGCCGACGTGCGCCGCCCCGCGGCGATCCAGCAGCTCATCACGCTGGGCAAGCAGATCGACATCCCGGTCTACCACGAGCCGGGTGCCCGTCCCCCCGACATCTGCGCCAGCGCCGTGCGCAAGGCGCGCGAGAACGCCTACTCGGTCGTGGTGCTCGACACGGCCGGCCGCCTCCACATCGACGACGACATGATGGAGGAGGTGCGCCAGGTCAAGGAGCGCACGCACCCGCAGGAAGTGCTGCTGGTGGCCGACGCCATGACGGGCCAGGACGCCGTCAAGGTCGCCGACGCCTTCCACAAGCAGCTCAACCTGACCGGCCTCATCCTGACCAAGGTCGACGGCGACGCGCGCGGCGGCGCCGCTCTGTCGATCCGCGAGGTCACGGGCGTGCCGATCAAGTTCCTGGGCATCGGTGAGAAGCTCGACGCGCTCGAGCCGTTCCATCCCGACCGGCTCGCCCAGCGCATCCTGGGCATGGGCGACATCCTCACCTTCATCGAGCGCGCTCAGGAGAACTTCGACCGCGCCCAAGCCGAGAAGCTGCAGAAGAAGCTCAAGAACGCCACCTTCGACCTGGAGG
>JBHOQZ010000665.1:0-2035 GCA_042408635.1 Chloroflexota bacterium | reverse complement strand
GTTGGCGCCGATCAGCGCGAGGGTGACCCAGGCCGTGCGCCGCAGCGGCACGCTGTCGCCGACCGGGATCACCGCCCTTGCCCGCGGCGCTAGGAGCCGAGCCGGACCGTCGGGATCGGAAGGGACGTCGGGATGGCGAGCGTCGGGAAGGGCAGCGGCACGCTGGTCGGGGCGGGGCGCTGCGTCGGGATCGGCACGAGCGTGGGCTGCGTGGCCGAGGTGGGCACGACCGGCGGAAACGACGGCGGAGTCGACGCGATGTAGGGCGGGATGATCACCGGCGCCTGCTGGCTCGCGGTGGCCGTCGAAGTGGTGCGCGCCGTCTGCTGGCCCACCGTCGGCAGCGGGATCGGCGTGGGGATCGTCGGCGCGAGCGCGGTCGAGAGCAGCGGCACCGTCGCCTGCACCGTCGGCTGGGTCGCGGCCGTGGCCTGGCCGGGCTGGGGCTGCCCTGGCTGAACGCCCGACGTGGGCGTGGTCACCGGCAGCGGCGTATTCTGCAGCACCTGCGAGAGCGTGGGCACCGTCGCCTGCTGGGCCGGCACGCCGCGCGCGGGCACCGGCGGCGTGATCACCGTCGGTGGCGACTGCGGGTTGGGCGGGATCACCGCCGTCGTCTGGACCGGCGCGTTGATCGGGATAGCGGTCGGCACGAAGGCGGTCGGCCGGGCGACGCCGATCGTCGGTACGGGGCCGCTCGACGTCGTCTGGCCCCCGGCCGCGCCACCCGTCGTCACCGTGCCAGAGATCGGGGTCGAGGCCGCGAAGCCGGGCGCGCCGGGCGAGCGGGTGACGAATGGTGCGACGGGCGAAGGCGGCCCGAGCGTGCCGGTCGGCGTGGCCGACGGCGTCGTGCGGGCGGAGCTAAAGTCCGGAGCGCGAGCGGGCGCGGTTGGCGTCGGCGCTGGCCCGCCCGGCAGACAGGCGACCGCCCCGATGAGGCAGATCAGCAGACCGGCGGTAAGCACGGTCCCCATAGTTCGTGGCTGATGCATAGGTGTAGTGTATCCCATCGACCGGGCCGTTGCGCCGGGGCGCCGAACGAGTCTGGCGTCGGCGCCGGCTGCCACGCCCTGCCGTGGGCGGGGTGCGGAGCCGGGTGGGCGGGCGGAGGCGCAGCCGGTAGGATGGGCGGCGCGGTCACCGGGTGGACTGGGAGGGAGCGGATGCAGGCTCGGCCGACCTTCGTCGTGCTGGACGACATCCACGACATCTACGATCGGTCGGAGGCGGTCGCCCGGCTGCGGGCGCGCGGCGAGGTAGTGATCTACCGCGACATCACCCCGACCGAGGCGGCGGTCGCCGAGCGGCTGCGTGGCGCCGAAGCCGTCATCGCCAACCGCGAGCGAACGCGCTTCCCTCGCGCCCTGCTGGAGCGGCTGGAGGGCCTGCGGCTCATCTCGCAGACGGGCAACGGCGCCGCCCACGTCGACCTCGCGGCCGCGACCGAGCGGGGGATCGCGGTCGCGATCACGCCGGGGCATGGCCCGGTCGAGTTGACCTTTGCGCTCATCCTGGCGCTGCGACGGCAGATCGTGGCGAACGACCACGCCATGCACGCGGGCGCCTGGCCACTCTCGGTCGGGCGCGAGCTGCACGGCTCGACGCTCGGCATCGTCGGGCTCGGGAAGCTGGGGACGGGGGTGGCCCGGGTTGGGCAGGCGTTCGGCATGCGCGTCATCGCCTGGAGCCGGTCACTCACGCTGGAGCGGGCGGCCGCGGCGGGCGTCGAGCCGGTCGCGCTGCCCGCGCTCTTCGCCCGCGCCGACGTGGTTAGCCTGCATCTGCGCCTGACGCCCGAGACGCGCGGACTGATCGGCCGGAACCTGCTGCGCCGCCTGCGCCGGGACGCGATCCTCATCAACACGGCGCGCGGCGCCATCGTCGACGAGGCGGCGCTCGCGGAGCTGCTGGCGGAGCGCGCCATCGGCGGCGCGGGCCTCGACGTCTTCACGATCGAGCCGCTGCCGGCGGACAGTCCGCTGCGGCGGCTCGACAACGTCGTGCTGGCGCCGCACGTGGGCTGGGTGACGGA
>JBHOQZ010000664.1:0-4142 GCA_042408635.1 Chloroflexota bacterium | reverse complement strand
GATCGCAACTGCCGCCGCTCTGGGCCCCGGTGCCGGTGGTGCCGGCCGGCTGACCGAGGCCGTCGCCCACGCAAGCGGAGACCGACCAGGAGCGCGTGTGCTGGGTGGTGTGGTTGGTGCCCTGGTTCTGCTGGTCGAGGTAGGTGACCTGGGGGCAGGCTTGCAGCTCGTACTCGTTGTTGCACGACTGGGCGTCGTCGAAGGTGGGGACGTTGACGTTGACGGTGATGGGGTTGGTGGCGGTCACGTCGGGGAAGACATCGAAGTGGGTCGGCGGAGCCTGAAGCACGCTCTGGAGCTGCACCGCACCCTGCACCACCTGCTGGCTGGCGAGCACGCCGCTCACGCTCTGCCCGCTGAAGTCGCCCGCCACGACCGCGAGGACATTGCCTATGTTCGGCACCACGCTGCCGGACGGCGCGCTGGTCCACACCGTCTGCGGGGTAACGCGCCCGCCCGACTGGGTGAAGGCGATGTTCATCACCGGGTTCGGGCACCCGGGGTAGCAGTTGGTGCCGATCGAGAGCTGGGGCAAGACGATCCCGTTCACCCAGTCCATCACCGCGCCGGCCGAGAGAAATTGGGGGAAACCGGTGGGGTAGCCCCCTGATGTGGCCCAGTTCTTCACGTAGATCACCATGCCGTTCATACTGCCGGTGAGGCTGGCCAGGGCGACGGTGTTGACGGTCGTCAAGTCGCCCTTCCCACCCAGCACCTGGTAGACGACCGCGACCTGCTCGGTGGTGTTGAGTGTGGTGGGGCTGGGGGAGCTGACGAACGGCGCGGCGACGGTCGCTACGTAACCACCGTATTCGTTCCGATTCGCGAAGTCCAGGTTGTCGTTGAAGAGAACGTTCGCGTAGTCCCCGCCGACTTTGTGGGTGAAGCCGGTGATCGTCCCGCCGAGTTGCCCGCCGCTCGCCGGGGGCAGCGGCGGGTTGGTTTGGGCGCCGAGGAAGTAGAGCACCACGCCTTTGGCGGTCTGGACGCCGAGCGCGATCGACTCGTACTGGTCGTTGCCGAAGTAGCCGATGGCGATGCTCACGTTGAAGAACGTCCAGCTCGAGTCGCCGCCCGGGATGTAGTCGCCCGCGTTGAACGTATAGCCACCGACGGAATACGGTTGCCCGCTCTCGCTGACACCATAGGCGTTGACGTGGAGGACTCTGCCACCCGGCTCGATGTAGGCGACCACGAACTCGTCCTGGTTGTCCCCGTTCAGGTCGCCCGAGGCGACCGCAAACGTCGCCGGGATCGGAAACAGGCTCGAGCCCTTCGTGCTCGGGGCGATGGTCATCACCGGGCCGGATGTGCAGTCGATCCCCTTCTGCGTCAGTTGGAGCGTGCCGGTCACGTTGTCATACGCGCGCACACAGATATAGTCCTGCGACTGGCCGCTCGGCGTCTGGTTCCAGGCCATCATGACCTGCTGACCCTGGCCCTGCGCGGCGCCGTAGAAGTAGTTGCCCGCGCTCAGCAATACCTGCTGGCTGTACGCGTTCGTGGAGACGGCCGTCTCGCACGGGTTGCCCCACTCGCCCGCCACGCCGAAGGTCGCGCTCAGCGAGAAGGCACTCAGGAAAAGGCAGGGCGCCGGCGTCCCATTGCCGACCAGCAATTCGTCGCGGCCGTCGGCGTTGATGTCGGCCGCGATCGCCCCGCGGACAAAGCCCTGCGGGCTGATGTTTGTCGAGCCGATCCGCTGGCCCTGGAGGGTCGTCAGCCCATCCACCGTCGAGGTGCCTAACCCGCCGTTCTCGTAGAGGGTGTCGATCACCGCCGTCTGGAGCACCGGTACGATCTTCTGATTGGTGATCGGACTGGCCGGTGGGTCGGTGCTGTTGTCGCGGCCGCCCGAGCGGGTGGCGCCGCGCAACTCGGGCCGCAGCGGCTTGGCCGAGCGGCCGACTTTGTGGTGCGGCGGCAGCTTTCGCGCCGGGGCCGCCGCAGCCGCCGCGGCGGTGCCCTCGCCACCCGCGCCGTCGACTCCGGCGGTGGCACTCCCGCCGTCGAGGGGCGGGCGCACGACGCGGCCCCGGTCGTCGAGGTTCACCGCCTCGACCACCAGCGACTCGCCCTCGATCACCGTCTCGGCCCCGCTGCCGCCCCGACCGGGCCACGACGAGGCGACCGAGGCGGGCGGCGCTGGGACGAGCGCCAGCGAGACGAGGCAGGCGGCTAGGGTGACGAGCGCGACGAGCCGCAGCCGCGCCCGGCCCGCCCGCCCCCAGCCCCACGCGCTCCCGCCACCCGATTGATTGCTCATTGTGCTACCTCCTGGCTGTGCAGAGCCGATTCGCCGTCGCGCCCCCGCCGACACGGTGGCGCTGCCAGGCAACGCGTTGGGCGCCTTGCCTGTCGCCCCCATCCTGCACGTCGGGTGGTTGCCTGTCTGGGGCAGAAATGCCCAATCTCGAGTCGGACGGCGGGCGGGGGGAGGGTAGAACTACCCAATCGGGACGCGGAGAAGGGGGCCGGGGTGGCCCGTGCCGGCCGGGCGCGGACGAGTCCTGTCCCGTGCCGGTCCGCCCGGGCGGGCCGGCAGGAGGTGGAAGAGCGCCCTACTGGTCGCGGTCGAGGCCGTGGCGGAGGGCGAAGGCGGCCAGGGCGGCGCGGTTGGGCAGTTCGGTCTTGGCCAGCAGGCGCGCGACGTGGTTGCCCACCGTCTTCGGGCTCAGGTGGAGCGCCTCGGCGATCTGGCGGTTGGTCTGGCCGCGCGCGATCAGGCGCAAGATCTCGATCTCGCGCTCGGAGAGCCCGGCCGGGCGGGACAACGGACCGGCCGCGGCGGCCGCGGGCGTGGCTGGCGCGGACTCCCGGTCGAGGGCGTCGATCCGCCCAAGCAGACGGGTGGCGCCCAGTTCCATGGCGAGCGCCCGCGCCTCGGCCAGGGCGCGCCCGGCGGCACCGGCGTCGCTGGCCCGCAGGAGCTCGGCCAGGGCGAGCGCGGCCATGGCCTGCTCGTAGGGAGCGGCGCAGGCCTCCGCCAACTCGTGGCCCGCTCGAGGTGGAAGCGCCCGCCGACCGCGTCGCCCTGCGCGCCCAGGAGCTCGCCGAGCAGCCGATGGGACTCGATCAGCGTCAGGGGTTGGCGTGGTTGGCGCGCGGCGGCCAGTGCCTCCTCCGCCAGCCGGCGGGCGGCGGTTGCCCGCCGGCTGTGCTGCTGGAGGAGGGCGCGCACCACCAGCTCGTCGGCCCGGCCGAGCACGGCGTCGTTCCAGGCGAACCAGCGGGCGTGGGCGTCGAGCCAGCGAGCGGCGGCGGCCAGGTCGCCCGCCTCGACCGCGAGCCGCGCCGCCCAGAGGATGAGCTGACGCGCCGGCAGATAGGAGAGCGACCCCGGTTCGGTGGCGGGACCGGCCGGGAGTGCGTCGCGGATGACCTGGCCGGCCGTAGCGAGGTCGCCGCGCGCCCAGGCGATGGCGCTCAGGCAGCGGGCCGCGACCAGCCGTGCGCCCGCCTCGCTCCGGCCCAGGTTGGCGCGCGCCAGTGCCTCGGCCTCGCCCCAGGCACCCTCGAGCCAGAGGAGCGGCAGGAGCGGCACGCGTGGCGGGCGGTCGCCGCGCGCCTCGCTGGTCGTGCGCCAGACCGCCTCGGCCTCGCCGGCCAGCTCGGCGCGCTCGTCGAGCCTGTCGGCGCGGTAGGGCAGGTGCAGGACGCGGATCTCGAGCGCGGCCATGTTGCCCGCCATCAAGGCGTCCCCCACGCTCCGGTAGAGGTGGCGGGCTCGCCGCAGTGCCCGCCGCGCCCGCTCAGGCTGGCCCGCGATCGCCTCGACCAGCGCCGTCCCCCGGCCGACGGCATGGGCGAGGGCCGTGATCTGGACGGGATCAAGCGCCGGGGGGAGCGCCTCTGCCGGCGCCTGATCGAGCCAGCACTCCCACCAGTCGCCTGCCGGCCCGCCGTCCGGGACCGGCAGGTCTTCGACCAGACGGCGGATCAAGGCGCGCGCCTCCGCCAGCCGGCCGAGTTGAGCCAGCCAGCCGGCCAGGTTGCTGCGCTGCTCGATGAGAGGCCGGGTGGTCGCCGACACCAGTCCGGACAGGCCAGGGTCGCGCTCCTCGGGCGCCAGCGCCTCGGCCTCGACCAGGCCGGCCCCCATCTCGGCCACGCCGCGGACCGCCTCCCCGGCCACGGCCAGC
>JBHOQZ010000659.1:0-5904 GCA_042408635.1 Chloroflexota bacterium | reverse complement strand
GCAGCAACCCTCCTAGTCGGCCGGCGCCGCCGGGGCCGGGGTGGGGGTCGGCAGCGGCGCGGGGGGCGGCGCCGAGCGGGCCGCCGGCTCGGACCGGGCCGCCTCGGGCAGGATGTCGCCCTTGTAGATCCAGACCTTGATGCCGATCATGCCGAAGGTGGTGAGCGCCTCGGCGGTGCCGTAGTCGATGTCGGCGCGGATCGTGTGCAGGGGAACTTTGCCCTGCGACTCGCGGTACCGGCGCGACATCTCGGCGCCGCCCAGGCGGCCGCTGATGACCACGCGCACGCCCTTGGCGCCCCGCTGCATCGCCCGCTGCACCGCCTGCTTGACGGCGCGCTTGTAGGCGACGCGCTTCTCGACCTGCTCGGCGATGCTGCGCGCCACCAGCGTCGCATTGATCTCCGGCACGTTGATCTCGGCGATCTTCAGGTTGACGCGCTTGCCGGTGCGCTTCTCGAGCTCCTTGCGTAGCTCCTCGACCTTGGCGCCGCTGCGGCCGATCACGATGCCCGGCTTGGCAGTGTGGACCGTGATGGCGATGTTGTTCGCGCTGCGCTCGATCTCGATCTGCGGCACGGCCGCGTCGCGCAGGCGCGTCTGGATGTACTTGCGCAGCTCGATGTCTTCCAGGAGCAGCTTGGCGAAGTCGCGCTCGGCGTACCAGCGGCCCTGCCAGTCCTTGACGATGCCGAGCCGAAATCCGATTGGGTGAACCTTGCGGCCCAAATCTTGCCTCCTCGAGGGAGGAGCCGGCGCCCGCCGCCCTTTCGCGCTGCGGGGCACCCGACCCGTCCCCGACTACCGTTCGTCGTCGACGACCACAGTGACGTGGCTCAGACGCTTCAGGATCGGATGGGCTCGGCCTCGGCTGACGGGGTTCCACCGCTTCAAGCGCGGGCCGTCGTCGGCCCAGATGCGCTTGATGTACAGCTCGTCCGGCGCCATGTTGAAGTTGTTCTCGGCGTTGGCGGCGGCCGACTTGACGACCTTGAACACCGGCTTGGCGGCGGCCTGCGGCATGGTGCGCAGGAGCGCCAGCGCCTCGTTCACGGGTCGCCCGCGCACGGCGTCGACTACCAGCCGTACCTTGCGTGGCGAGTGGTGCAGCCACTTCGCGGTTGCGCGCACTTCCATCGCTTTACTTCCGCTTGCCCGGCCCGCTGGCCTTCTCGCTCTTGGCGGTGTGGCCGCGGAAGAGGCGGGTCGGGGCGAACTCGCCCAGCTTGTGGTTGACCATGTTCTCGGTGATGTAGATCGGCACGTGCCGGCGCCCGTCGTGGACGCCGATCGTGTGGCCGATCATCTCCGGGAAGATGGTGCAATCCCGCGCCCAGGTCTTGATGACCCGTCGCTCGCCGGAGCGGTTCAGCTCCATCACGTGCTTGTACACGGAAGGGTCGATGTACGGCCCCTTCTTCGACGAACGACCCATATCGACTCCCTTCTACTTCTGGCCGCGTCGCTTGATGATGTACTGGTCGCTGCGCTTGTTCTTGCGCGTCTTGTAGCCCAGCGCCGGCTTGCCCCAGGGCGTCTTCGGGCCCGGCAAGCCGATCGGCGCCTTGCCCTCGCCGCCGCCATGCGGATGGTCGCGTGGGGTCATCGCCGAGCCGCGCACCGTCGGCCGGCGGCCGAGGTGGCGTGCCCGGCCCGCCTTGCCGAGCTGCACGTTCTGGTGGTCGACGTTGCCGACCTGGCCGACTGTCGCCATGCAGCGTGCCAGCACCCGGCGCATCTCGCCCGAGGGCAGGCGCAGCGTGGCGTACTCGCCCTCGCGCGCCATCAACTGGGCCGAGGTGCCGGCCGAGCGCGCCATCTGGGCACCGCGGCCCGGCTGCAGCTCGATCGCGTGCACGACCGTGCCGAGCGGGATCGAGGCGAGCGGCAGCGCGTTGCCGGGGCGCACCTCGGCGTCGGGGCCGGCCATGATCCGGTCACCGACCTTGAGCCCGACCGGGCTCAGGATGTAGCGCTTGTCGCCGTCGATGTAGGAGACGAGTGCGATGCGCGCCGTGCGGTTCGGATCGTACTCGATCGCGGTGACCTTGCCGGGCACGCCGATCTTGTTGCGCTTGAAATCGATGATGCGGTAGGCGCGCTTGGCGCCGCCGCCGCGGTGGCGGGTGGTGATCCGCCCCTGGTTGTTGCGCCCACCCGTGCGCTTGAGGGGCGCCAGCAGCCGCCGCTCCGGCTCCTTCTTGGTGAGCTCCTCGAAGGAGAGGACGCTGGCGCCGCGGCGGCCCGGCGAGGTGGGCTTGTACTGCTTGATCGGCATCTAGACCCCCTCGAAGAAGTCGATCCGCTGGCCCTCGCGCAGCGTCACGACCGCCTTGCGCCAGTCCGGCGACTTGCCGCGCGACTTGCCGACGCGCCGCATCTTGCCCCGCACCCAGCTCGTGTTGACGGCCGTCACGTTGACCTTGAAGATCTCCTCGACAGCCTGCTTGATCATCGGCTTAGTGGCGTCGCGCGCCACCTCGAAGGTGTACTTGTTCAGCTCGTTCTGGAGCGTGTTCTTCTCAGTGATGATCGGGCGGCGCAGCACTTCGTGGAGGTTCACGCCCGGCCCTCCTCGTCCTCGTCCTCGGGACCGACATCGGCGTCGTGCGCGAGGTCGGCCGAGTCGACGTCCTCCTCGTCGAACTCGCCGTCGGCTTGGCCGGTGGCGGCCAGCGCGCTCGTCGCCAGCAGCTCCGCCGCCGGCGTCCCGGCCGCGCTCACTGCCGGCTCGGGCTCGACGACCGCCGCCGCACTACCGGCCCCGGCCCCGGCACCCATCGCCGCGGCCGAGGCGGCCCCGGCGGGCGTCGTGACCGTGGCGAGTGCCGCACTGGCGCCAGCGCCGTTGCCGGTGGTCGTGGGGGCTGCGTGGCGCAGCTCGACCGGCACACCGGTCTCCTCGGCCAGGCGGCGGAGGCGGCGGTTGTCGTCGATCAGGTTCTGCTCGACCTGCCGCAGCGCCTCGACCGGCATGATCAGGTAGCGGCGCGTGATCACCTCGAGCACGTTGAGGTCGGCGGCGCGTGTCGTGTCGATCTTGGGGATGTTGCTGGCCGACCGGCGCACGTTCGTGCAGTTGTCGGTGAGCACCAGCAGCGCGTTGTCGACGCCCAGGTTCTGGAGGACCTGGAGCATCGCCTTGGTCTTTGGCTGATTGAAGCGCAGTTCGTCGAGGACGATCAGCTCCTGATCGCGCACCTTGCAAGAGAGAAGCGAGCGCAAGGCACCACGGCGCATCTTGCGCGGGGTGCGCTGCCGGTAGTCGCGCGGATGCGGACCCCAGACGACGCCGCCGCCGCGCCACTGCGGCGCGGTGCGCGAGCCCTGGCGGGCGCGGCCGGTGCCCTTCTGGCGCCAGGGCTTGGCGCCGCCCCACTCCATATCGCCGCGCGTCTTGGTGCTGGCGGTGCCCACACGCTTGTTGGCCTGCTGAGCGACGACGACCTGGTGGATCAGGGTGTCGTTGCGCTTGACGCCGAAGACCTTCTCGCTCAGCTCGATCGTGCCGACCTGCTGGCCGGCCATGTTCCGGATCGGGAGGTGAATTGGCATCGTCTCGTCTCGCTCCTAGAGCCGGAACCGCGTCTTGACGGAGCGGCGCACCAGCACCAGGCCCTGGTTGGCGCCGGGCACGGCGCCCTTAACCAGGAGCAGGTTGCGCTCGGGGTCCGCCTGCACCACTTCCAGCGCCTGCACCGTCACGCGCTCATTGCCCATGTGGCCGGCGCGGCGCGTGCCCTTGAGCACCCGCCCCGGCGTGGTCGTCGCACCGCTCGAACCGGGCGCGCGGTGCCGGTCGGACTGGCCGTGCGTCTTGGGGCCGCCGCGGAAGTGGTGGCGCTTGACTACGCCCGCGAACCCCTTGCCCTTCGAGGTGCCGGTGACGTCGACGAGATCGCCCGCCTTGAAGAGCGCGACGTCGAGCCGCTGGCCGACCTGCACCTCGGCGCCCTCCGCGGGCTTGACCTCGCGCAGGTACTTAAGCGGCGGCAGCCCCTTCAGGTGGCCGCGCGCCGGCTTATTGAGCCGCTTCGTCTCGCCGAAGCCGATCTGGACCGCCTCGTAGCCGTCGCGCTCGGGTGTGCGGATTTGCGTCACCCAGCACGGACCGAGCTCGATCGCGGTCACTGGCACAACCGTACCGTCGGGCGCGAAGATCTGGGTCATGCCGATCTTGCGACCCAGGAGTCCGTTTACCATCATTCCACCTCAGGGGTCGGGGGCCGGGGGTCGGGGGTCGGGGGTCAGGAGACGAAGTGCGCCGCCTCGTCCACTGGCCCCTGACCCCCGACGCCCGATCCCTGCATTGCTAGAGCTTGATCTCGATATCGACGCCGGCCGGCACATTCAGCTTCATCAACTCGTTGACCGTCTTCTGCGTCGGGTCGAGGATGTCGATGAGGCGCTTGTGCGTGCGTATCTCGAACTGCTCGCGCGAGTCCTTGTCGATGAACGGACCGCGGATCACCGTGAACTTCTCGATACGCGTCGGCAGCGGCACCGGCCCGGCGACCTTCGCACCCATCTGCTCGGCCACCTCGACGATCCGCTTGGCCGACTGATCGAGGATGCGGTGGTCGTACGCCTTGAGGCGGATCCGGATTCGTTGCTTCGCCATTCGTCCCTTCCCTCTCACCGGGCTGCGCCGGTGGGCCGGGGACAGCCTGTCGGCCCCTCGGCCCACCGCTCCCCGGCCGCTTACTGGAGGATCTTGGTCACCACCCCAGCACCCACCGTGCGGCCCCCCTCCCGGATCGCGAACCGCAGCCCCTCTTCCATCGCGATCGGCACGATCAGCTCGATCGTCATCTGGATGTTGTCCCCGGGCATCACCATCTCGACCCCCTCGGGCAACTGGATCGAGCCGGTCACATCGGTCGTGCGGAAGTAGAACTGCGGCCGATACCCGTTGAAGAACGGCGTGTGCCGCCCCCCCTCTTCCTTCGAGAGCACGTACACCTCGCCCTGGAACTTCGTGTGCGGCGTGATGCTGCCCGGCTTGGCCAGCACCTGCCCCCGCTCCACCTCCGTGCGCTCTACCCCCCGCAGCAGGCAGCCCACGTTGTCCCCGGCTTCCCCCTGGTCGAGCAGCTTCTTGAACATCTCGACCCCGGTCACCACCACCTTGCGCGTCTCGCGCGCCATGCCGATGATCTCGACCTCTTCGCCCACCTTGATCGTGCCCCGCTCGATCCGCCCTGTCACCACCGTCCCGCGCCCCTTGATCCCGAACACGTCCTCGATCGGCATCAGGAACGGCTTGTCCACCGCCCGCACAGGCGTCGGAATATACGTGTCCACCGCCGCCATCAGCTCGCGGATCGCCGCGTACTCCGGCGCGTTGTAGTCCTGACTGCTCGCCTGCAACGCCTGCAGCGCCGAGCCCCGGATCACCGGGATCTCGTCGCCGGGGAACTGGTACTTGCTCAGGAGTTCCCGCACCTCCAGCTCCACCAGCTCCAACAGCTCCTCGTCGTCGAGCATGTCGACCTTGTTCAGAAACACCACGATCGAGGGCACTTCCACCTGCCGCGCCAGCAGGATATGCTCGCGCGTCTGCGGCATCGGCCCGTCCGGCGCCGACACCACCAGGATCGCCCCGTCCATCTGGGCCGCCCCGGTGATCATGTTCTTGATGTAGTCCGCGTGGCCAGGGCAGTCCACGTGCGCGTAGTGGCGCTTCTCCGTCTCGTACTCCACGTGCGCGATCGCGATCGTGATCCCCCGCTCGCGCTCCTCGGGCGCGTTGTCGATGCTGTCGAAGCTGCGGTACTCCGCCGCACCCCGCAGCGCCAGCACCTTCGTGATCGCCGCCGTCAGCGTCGTCTTGCCGTGGTCCACGTGCCCGATCGTCCCCACATTCACGTGCGGCTTCGTTCGCTCGAACTTCTTCTTCGCCAT